>NZ_JAVJSC010000007.1 GCF_040219635.1 Pyruvatibacter sp. | reverse complement strand
ATGGTTTTCTTCAGTTCGGCTGGCTTCCACACAGGTGCTGCATGGCTGTCGTCAGCTCGTGTCGTGAGATGTTGGGTTAAGTCCCGCAACGAGCGCAACCCTCGCCCTTAGTTGCCCTTGGTTCGGCCAGGCACTCTAAGGGAACTGCCGGTGACAAGCCGGAGGAAGGTGGGGATGACGTCAAGTCCTCATGGCCCTTACGGGCCGGGCTACACACGTGCTACAATGGCGGTGACAATGGGTTGCGACCCCGCGAGGGTGAGCTAATCCCCAAAAACCGTCTCAGTTCGGATTGTTCTCTGCAACTCGAGAGCATGAAGTCGGAATCGCTAGTAATCGTGGATCAGCATGCCACGGTGAATACGTTCCCGGGCCTTGTACACACCGCCCGTCACACCATGGGAGTTGGTTTTACCCGAAGACGGTGTGCTAACCTTTGGAGGCAGCCGGCCACGGTAAGGTCAGCGACTGGGGTGAAGTCGTAACAAGGTAGCCGTAGGGGAACCTGCGGCTGGATCACCTCCTTTCAAGGAAACCTGAGGATTGGGGCTTTGGCCTTTGATTTTTGGGTATCCAGCAAAAGATCGCCGGATGGTCTGGCGCCGTCCACGTATCCCTTCCTTTAAGAAGCATCTGAACAGGATTATCGGGCCTTGGTCCGGGCCTGTAGCTCAGGTGGTTAGAGCGCACGCCTGATAAGCGTGAGGTCGGTAGTTCGAGTCTACCCAGGCCCACCATTCTCTGGGTAACGGGGCCGTAGCTCAGTTGGGAGAGCGGTAGCTTTGCAAGCTTCAGGTCGTCGGTTCGATCCCGTCCGGCTCCACCAGCCCCAGCGGGGCGGGCATTCCTTGGCCGCGTGGCCTTGTTGAGTGGCCTTGTTGAATGGTTGGTTGTTCAGAAGAGTTGCTTCTTGAGGAAGAAAAGAGTTCGGACTTTTGGGTCCGTTATGTTGTTTTGCGATGGTGAATAGGTATTTGGTTTGTTGCTGTATCGGTCTTTTGGGCCGGTATGGACGACAGACACACCCTTTGTGTCTCGATGTTGTCAGTCATGAGCCGGCAGCGCGAGGCACAAAACCGCGAATGAGTTGAGTTTGTTCCTGTCTCCAGGGTCTTCTTGGGGGGACGGGAGCAGTCGCAGGGCGGGTTTTTTACCAAGCCGTCCTGTATGTGATCGTGCGTGGGCTTTGTCCTATGCATGGTGACGTTCTCAAGTGTGGTAAGGGCATCTGGTGGATGCCTTGGCGTTAAGAGGCGATGAAAGACGTGGCACTCTGCGATAAGCCACGGGGAGCCGAGAGCAGGCTTTGATCCGTGGATCTCTGAATGGGGAAACCCGGCCCAGTAGGGTCGCCCATGGCTGAATACATAGGTCATGGGGGCGAACGCGGCGAACTGAAACATCTCAGTAGCCGTAGGAAAGGACATCAACCGAGACTCCGTTAGTAGTGGCGAGCGAACGCGGACCAGGCCAGTGGTCTGATTGTAAGAACGGGAACACGTTGGAAAGCGTGGCGACAGTGGGTGACAGCCCCGTACCGGTAGAAAGCAGTCAGATCCTCGAGTAGGGCGGGACACGTGAAATCCTGTCTGAACGTGGGGGGACCACCCTCCAAGCCTAAGTACTCCTTAACGACCGATAGTGAACCAGTACCGTGAGGGAAAGGTGAAAAGCACCCCGACGAGGGGAGTGAAAGAGACCTGAAACCGAACACCTACAAGCAGTCGGAGCCTTCCATGTCTTCGGACGGGTGGGGTGACGGCGTACCTTTTGTATAATGGGTCAGCGAGTTGGTCTATCGAGCAAGCCTAAGCCGTTAGGTGGAGGCGCAGCGAAAGCGAGTCTGAATAGGGCGTCGAGTTCGGTGGATCAGACCCGAAACCGGGTGATCTATCCATGGGCAGGCTGAAGGTGCGGTAACACGCACTGGAGGGCCGAACCCACCTCTGTTGAAAAAGCGGGGGATGACCTGTGGATAGGGGTGAAAGGCCAATCAAACTCGGAGATAGCTGGTTCTCCGCGAAAGCTATTTAGGTAGCGCGTCGCGTGATTACCGCCGGGGGTAGAGCACTGGATGGGCTAGGGGGGCGCGAGCCTTACCAAACCTAACCAAACTCCGAATACCGGCGAGTACAGCGCGGCAGACAGACCATGGGTGCTAAGGTCCGTGGTCGAGAGGGAAACAGCCCAGACCTCCAGCTAAGGCCCCCAAGTGGCGGCTAAGTGGGAAAGGATGTGGGAAGGCCAAGACAACCAGGAGGTTGGCTTAGAAGCAGCCATCCTTTAAAGAAAGCGTAATAGCTCACTGGTCTAGATAAGCCGGCCTGCGCCGAAGATGTACCGGGGCTCAAGCCGCCCGCCGAAGCTGAGGATGCATGCTTGCATGCATGGTAGCGGAGCGTTCCGTAAGCCTGTGAAGGGAGCGTCGTAAGGCCTCCTGGAGGTATCGGAAGCGAGAATGCTGACATGAGTAGCGATAAAGAGTGTGAGAAACACTCTCGCCGAAAGCCCAAGGGTTCCTGCGCAAGGCTAATCCGCGCAGGGTGAGTCGGCCCCTAAGACGAGGGCGAAAGCCGTAGTCGATGGGAACCAGGTTAATATTCCTGGACCCGGTGGTAGTGACGAACGTGAAACGTTGTCTTCCCTTATCGGATTGGGAGGGCTGCTGGATCGTTCCAGGAAATAGCTCCACCGTAGGACCGTACCCCAAACCGACACAGGTGGGCTGGTAGAGAATACCGAGGCGCTTGAGGGAACGGTGTTGAAGGAACTCGGCAAAATCCCCCCGTAACTTCGGGAGAAGGGGGACCTCCGTGTGGGCAACCATGCGGGGGTGGCACAGAGTAGGGGGTGGCGACTGTTTACTAAAAACACAGGGCTCTGCGAAGTCGACAAGACGACGTATAGGGTCTGACGCCTGCCCGGTGCCGGAAGGTTAAGAGGAGAGGTGAGAGCTTCGAATCGAAGCCCCGGTAAACGGCGGCCGTAACTATAACGGTCCTAAGGTAGCGAAATTCCTTGTCGGGTAAGTTCCGACCTGCACGAATGGCGTAACGACTTCCCCGCTGTCTCCAACACCAACTCAGCGAAATTGAACTCTCCGTGAAGATGCGGAGTACCCGCGGTCAGACGGAAAGACCCCGTGCACCTTTACTATAGCTTTGCAGTGGCATTAGAAAATGACTGTGTAGGATAGGTGGGAGGCTATGAAACCAGGGCGCCAGCTCTGGTGGAGCCAACCTTGAAATACCACCCTTTTGCTTTCTGATGTCTAACCGCGACCCGTGAAACCGGGTCCGGGACCCTGCATGGTGGGTAGTTTGACTGGGGCGGTCGCCTCCTAAAGAGTAACGGAGGCGCGCGATGGTGAGCTCAGGCTGGTCGGAAATCAGCTTAGAGAGTGCAATGGCATAAGCTCGCCTGACTGCGACACCGACAGGTGGAGCAGAGACGAAAGTCGGTCATAGTGATCCGGTGGTCCCGCGTGGAAGGGCCATCGCTCAACGGATAAAAGGTACGCCGGGGATAACAGGCTGATGGTTCCCAAGAGTCCACATCGACGGAACCGTTTGGCACCTCGATGTCGGCTCATCTCATCCTGGGGCTGGAGCAGGTCCCAAGGGTTTGGCTGTTCGCCAATTAAAGAGGTACGTGAGCTGGGTTTAGAACGTCGTGAGACAGTTCGGTCCCTATCTGCCGTGGGTGTAGGAGAATTGAGAGGATCTGTCCCTAGTACGAGAGGACCGGGATGGACATACCTCTGGTGGACCGGTTGTTGCGCCAGCAGCATAGCCGGGTAGCTATGTATGGTCGGGATAAACGCTGAAAGCATCTAAGCGTGAAACCCACCTCGAAACGAGTTCTCCCTTGAGAGCCGTGGAAGACCACCACGTTGATAGGCTCGGTGTGGAAGCGCGGTAACGCGTGAAGCTAACGAGTACTAATCGCTCGATCGGTTTGATCGTTCTCATTACCCATGCCCGTCACGGCTGCCTTTCAGGCAGGACGTGACGGATATCGATACGAAGCTACCTTTGGCGGCTTCAAAAGGCCCGTGTATTCATATTGCTCGCTGTTATTTGCCGGCTCGGTGATTTTTGCGAGGAGCCTAAACCCGATCCCATCCCGAACTCGGCCGTTAAACTCCTCAGCGCCGATGGTACTGCGTCTTAAGGCGTGGGAGAGTAGGTCGTTGCCGGGCCTGCAAATGACAGCAGCGAGATCAAAGATCCCTCATTCATGAAACACATCCGGCTGATCCGGATACCAGAACAATCGCCCCTACAGCATGACGCGGCCACGCGCCAATTTGGTCCCCGTCAGCTTTGCTTGATGGGCGCGTACGGCATTGGCGCGGGGTGGAGCAGCCCGGTAGCTCGTCAGGCTCATAACCTGAAGGTCGCAGGTTCAAATCCTGCCCCCGCAACCAAAAACAGAAGAGCCCTTGATGCTTGTCGCATCAGGGGCTTTTTTGTTTTGGCGGCGTAGCTTTGAATGGCTGCTTGTTCTGCATGGCGATAGCCGATATTTCGATAAGACAAAGCAATCGTAGGAACAAATAATGCAGTTTGACGACGTGATCCTGGGCCGGCGGAGCGTCCGCGGCTATAAACCCGACCCTGTTCCAAAGGCACTGATTGAGGAAGTTCTTAGCCTCGCGATGCGTGCGCCATCGTCGATGAACACTCAGCCGTGGAGTTTTTATATCCTGACGGGCGAACCTCTGGACCGCATTCGCGCTGGCAATACGGAGCGAAACCTGGCGGGTGTGCCGCACTCGCGCGAGTTCCGTGTTGGTCAGGCATTTGAAGGGAAGCATCGGGAGCGGCAGGTTGGGGTGGCGAAGCAGTTGTTCTCCGCCATGGGCATTGCACGTGAAGACAAAGAAGGGCGTTTGGACTGGGTGTTGCGGGGCTTTCGCCAGTTTGATGCGCCGGTATGTGTGATTGTGACTTATGACCGTGAGTTGGCTGAAAGCGACGATACGCCTTTTGATTGTGGGGCTGTGACAACCGCGCTGGTGAATGCCGCCTGGTCTCGCGGGCTTGGTGCCGTCATTAACAGCCAGGGCATCATGCAGTCACCCGTCGTGCGGGAACATGCCGGCATTGCGGACGATCAGGTCATCATGAAAGCCGTTGCGCTTGGCTGGCCGGATGAGACGTTCCCTGCCAATGCCGTGGTCTCGGAACGTAAGAGCGTTGATGAGGCCGCCATTTTCGTGGGCTTCGACGAGTAGGCTCGAGCCTGCGTGCCTTCAGGCCAAAACGCTCGTCTGGCACGCTCGGGCGGGCGTTTTGGCTTTGCTGGCCGGGTCACCCGTTCCCTGCGCATGTCTGCCTCCCCCAAATGGACCGTGTGCCTAGGCTTAAACTGTCTATTGTGCGGCGCAGCAAGAGCGTTCGCCTTCGCAGTGGGGAACGCTTTTTTGGTTTTTGCGTTTGAAGCGGAGTTCTCGCTTGTCTCAGTTTTCCGTGCCGCGGCTCAAGCATGAGTGGCTCGGCAATATTCGGGGTGATGTGCTGTCGGGGCTTGTGGTTGCCCTGGCGTTGATCCCCGAAGCGATTGCGTTTTCCATCATTGCCGGTGTTGATCCCAAGGTCGGCCTTTATGCCTCTTTCTCGATTGCCGTGATTACGGCGATTGTTGGTGGGCGGCCGGGGATGATTTCGGCGGCGACGGCGGCCACCGCCGTGCTGATGGTCACGCTGGTGCGCGACCATGGGCTTGAATATTTGTTGGCGGCTACGGTGCTGGCGGGTCTGATGCAGATTGCTGCGGGGTTCCTGCGGCTTGGCTATGTCATGCGGTTCGTATCGCAGTCCGTGATGACAGGCTTTGTGAATGCGCTGGCGATTTTGATTTTCATGGCGCAGTTGCCTGAGCTCATTGGTGTGCCGTGGCTGACCTATGTGATGGTCGCTGGCGGGCTGGGCATCATCTATCTGTTTCCGCGCATCACAACGGCTGTGCCATCGCCACTTGTGTGCATCATTGTGCTAACGGCGCTGGCGCTGACCTTTGGGTTTGATGTGCGGTCTGTTGGCGACATGGGTGAGCTTCCCTCAACCTTGCCGGTGTTCTTGCTGCCGGACATTCCGCTGACGTGGGAAACGCTGCAGATCATTCTTCCGTACTCGGCAGCGGTGGCTGCGGTCGGCCTGCTTGAGTCATTGATGACGGCATCCATCGTCGATGACCTGACCGACACCAAGAGCGACAAAAACCAGGAGTGTATCGGACAGGGCGTGGCCAATACGGCGACCGGCTTCATCGGCGGCATGGCCGGGTGTGCGATGATTGGTCAGTCGATGATCAATGTGAAATCCGGTGGACGCGGGCGGCTATCGACGTTTTGCGCCGGTGTGTTCTTGCTGTTCATGATCGTTGTGCTGGGCGACTGGGTGAAGCAGATACCCATGGCCGCGCTTGTTGCAATCATGATTATGGTGTCCATCGGCACATTCAGTTGGTCGTCAATCAAGAACCTGCGCACTCACCCCCGCAGCTCATCCATTGTGATGCTCGCAACGGTCATTACCGTGGTTGCAACCCACAATCTGGCGATCGGTGTGTTGGTGGGGGTTCTGCTGTCCGGCATTTTCTTTGCGGGCAAAATTGCGCAGATATTCCGAGTAACATCGATGGTCAGCAGCGATGGAACAGCGCGGACATACATCGTTGAGGGGCAGGTGTTCTTCGCATCGGTCGAAGACTTTGTGGCCGCGTTTGATTTTCGCGAAGTGCTGGAGACTGTCACCATTGATGTATCGCGCGCGCATATCTGGGATATTTCAAGTGTGGCTGCGCTCGACTCTGTGGTGCTGAAGTTTCGCCGCGAAGGGGCACAGGTGCATCTTGTTGGTTTGAATGATGCAAGCGAAACGATAGTGGACAAGCTGAGCATCAAGGATGAGCCTGGTGCCCTGGATAAGTTGATCGGGCATTAGAAACACGCAGCCGCTGGCGTGCCTATGCTGCTGCTGATGCTCAAAAGAATGGAAAAACAACGTGCTGAAAACGATCGCTCTTATTGATGGGTCTGTTTACGGGCAAAGCGTTTGCGACGCTGCCGCGTGGGTTGCCCATCGCACTGGCGCGTCCGTAGACCTGTTGCATGTGCTTGGCCGCCGCGATGGGGCAGGTGGCGTGACTGATCTGAGCGGAAGCATCGGGCTGGGTGCGCGCACGGCACTGCTTGAAGAGCTCGCAGAACTTGATGCGCAAAAGGCCCGGCTTGCGCAAAAACGCGGTCGCGCCTTGCTCGATGACGCGAAGCAGCGTCTGCAAGCAGCAGGCGTTGAGACGGTATCCACGCAGCTTCGGTATGGTGACCTTGCTGAAACCGTGCAGGAGTTTGAGCGCGATGCCCACCTGCTGGTGCTGGGTAAACGCGGAGAAGCTGCTGACTTTGCAAAGCTGCATCTGGGGTCAAACCTTGAGCGTGTGGTGCGGTCAACGCGGCGGCCGATATTGGTAGCATCGCGCACGTTCAAACCTGTTGAACGCTTTTTGATTGCGTTTGACGGCGGGGCAAGCGCCACCAAGGCGATTGACCATATTGTTCGCGGCAACATGTTTTCGGGTCTGCCCTGCACGCTGTTGATGGTCGGTCGCGAGGATGCATCTTCACGCGGTCAGCTTGAGATTGCGGCCAATACGTTGCGTGATGGCGGCTTCTCAGTGGATGCGCGAATTGAGGCCGGTCAACCGGAAAACGTCATTTCGCAGGCGGTGGAACGCGACGGAATAGACATGCTGGTTATGGGTGCCTACGGACACTCGCGGATCCGCACGCTCATTATCGGATCAACCACCACAGAGATGATACGCTCCTGCATGATACCAATCATGCTGTTCAGATAACGCCCACAAATGAGCCCGCCGGGATTATTTCCCGGCGGGCTTTTTTGTCAGAGGAGAAACATGTATTTGCGCTGCGGACAGTGCTGTCCCATATCCGCAGGCTAAGTGCACGCCGGTTTGCTAGGCAGCCTTTACGCCTGCGAGGAAGTCATCAACTTCACGGCGCAGGGCTGCTGTCTGGCCGGTGAGTTCGCCTACCGCCTGCACAACCTGTCCGGCGGCGCGGCTTGTTTCATCCGCCCCGTCGTTGACGCCCACCAGTGAATTGGAGACGTCATTGGTGCCAGCGGCAGCCTCCTGCACATTGCGGGCAATCTCGCCCGTTGCAGCGGTTTGCTCTTCAACCGCTGCCGAAATGGACGCAGAAATGCCGTTCAACTCATCCACGGTGCGGGCGATTGATTCAATCGCCTCGACGGCACCGCCGGTTGCGCTCTGGATTTCGGCAATCTGCTGGCCAATTTCCTCGGTCGCTTTGGCGGTCTGTGTCGCCAGTGTTTTGACCTCGGATGCCACGATGGCAAACCCCTTGCCGGCTTCACCGGCGCGGGCGGCCTCAATGGTGGCATTCAAGGCAAGCAGATTGGTCTGCTCTGCGATGTCGCTGATGAGATTGACGACTTCACCAATCCGGTCTGCGGCACGGGCCAGTTGTTTGACTGTCCCCTGCGTTTCACCGGCTTCGCCCGCGGCGCGCTGTGAAATGCCGGCAGACTGTTCCACCTGTCGGGCAATTTCACGAATGGACGCGCTGAGTTCTTCAGCGGCTGATGCAACTGTCTGCACATTGGCGGATGTTTCAGTTGAAGCACCCGTCGCAATGGTTGCCTGTTCGCGGGTCTGATCCGCAATCGACGACATCGACTGTGCCGTCGCCTGCATTTCTTCCGCTGCCCCGGCCACGCTTTGCAGCATCTGAGCCACGGCCTGGTCAAAGCTGTTGGTCAGTTGTTCCAGATTTTTGGCACGGGTAATCTGTGCTTCCTGCGCCTTGGCCTGTTCAGTCTGAAGACGTTCTGCCTCAATCATTGAGTCCTTGAACACCTTCAGCGCTTCCGCCATGTCGCCCACCTCGTCTTTCTGACCAACGGCAGGCACATCCACCGTCTTGTCACCTTCAGACAAGCGACGCATAGCATCCGTCATGGCGCCGATGGGCCGGGCAATGCCCGTTCCAATCAACCATGCGGCGGCAACGCCCATGGCAAGGGCACCAATGACGGCAATCAGAACGATCATCACAGCGGTTTGCATGGTGGCCATCGCCTGCGGGCCGAGGCGGTTTTGTTCGGCGGCGGCACTTTCGGCCAACGCGGCGGCGGTTGCCATTATCCGGCTGCCCACGGCGTCCAAGTCGGTTGCTGTCAGTTTGTTGCTCGCCGTAACAATGTCGTAGACGTTTAAGAAGGCGTCACCAAAAGTCCTGGCGCTATCTATTGCCCCGGTGGCGAGTGCGCGCCGGGTCGGATCCTGCAGGTCGGCCAGCAGGGTGTTTGCAGCAGTCTGCATGTGCTGAAGTTCAAGAATGACACGATCATGGTCTGATTGTGCATTTGTTGTAAGAAACTTTTGTACATAGAACCGCGCGAGTAGCAGATGCTGCTGCGCGATGCCGGCACGATAGGCAGCCTGCGGGTTGCCGTCGCGGGAAGCGGTTTCTATGATGGTGCTGAACTTCTTTCGGATCTGCGGGCCCAGCTCGTTCAACGACCCGTAAACCAGTGTGGCTCGTGCGGTGCGGTATTCGACCAGGCGGTCAAACGAAGCTGCGTATGAGCCAAGATCGGTCTCGATCATTGACAGCATTTCGAGCTTTTCAGTTTCCGAGGTTAAAGTTCCGGCATTCAATGTCGCTGTCAGCGCTTTTTGCTGTGCAGAATGCACGCGCTCAACGCTTTCGTTGTCCCCCGTGACGGTGAACTCGCTTACGCCAAGCCGCGTGTCGCGCATGTGTGACGCAACTTCTGTCATCGCCAATGATTTTTGCGCCAAATCTCGGTAGTTCTGGAAGACACTGCTCCCCGAACTCAGTGCATAAATGGCACCGCCGCCGATCAGCACAAGCAGTGCCAGTATGACGCCAAAGCCACCAAAGGTTTTCGCTGTGATGCGAATATCATTCAACCAGGTCATGTTCCGTATCCCACCTAAAATTGCGCAGCGTCCCCTCTGCGTAACTTGCTCACGAACGTTTCCGATGGCTGTTCGCGCCGCCAGACCACCAATCAAGTAATACACTCATAGATTGCATAAATCATCCTAAGGAAGTGTGAAGCGGCTTTGGCCCAATGAAGTGCGGAAATGCTGGGAAAAATACCCGTCCTGTTACTCCAGATGCCTGATCTGTGACCGAGGCCTGCACAGCGAGTGACACTCGCATGGGTAGTAAAGTGCTGTGCTGCCGACCCCTTGGAAAACTGCGTTCATGCTTCGATGAGTTACAAACACACTAGTCTGTCGATCTGCAGCTTCCGCGTCGTGTTGGCCTGCGTCTGTGTGTATTTTAGGGTCAGCGTCTGCGGTTGCAGCGTTTGAAGTCTGGCGGAGGTCTGCCTGACAAAAGCCGCCACAAAGGCCGGGTGCGAATGTCCAGATCAACTGTGAATTACGACCAGGTGCTGCACCTGTGGCCGCGTGGCATGTCTGCGCTGCAGGCAGTGGCCTGGGGCACGCTTGCCTATGTGGTGGCGCATACGCTGGTACGGATTTTGTTTTCGGACGTTATTGCCGTCGATTGGGTGGGCGAGACGGTTTACGCGCAAACGCTTGATTGGGGACAGACGCCGAAATATCCACCGCTTCCCGCCTGGGTGTTGTGGGCCGTGCATCAGGTGACCGGGCCGAGTGTGCTCAGTACACTGATTGTTAAATATGCCGTGTTGTGGGCTGCATTCGTTGTCTATTTTCTGGCGGCACGCAAAGTACTGGCGAATGACGGGTGGGCGGTGCTTGCAACGCTTTGTGTTCTGCTGATTTTTCAGGTTGCATGGAACGCCCATGAAGGCGTCACACACACGATTTTTCTTATTCTTGCAGCACCACTGACGCTGCTGGCCGTCTTGAGGGCTGCCGACACCGGGGAGCACCGGTGGGTGGCGTATGTGGCGCTGGGTGTGGCGGTTGCCATCGGCGCGCTGTCGAAGCAGGCCTATTTTGCGGGCCTTGTGGCGCTTGGCCTTGCGATGCTGCTGCAACCGCGTTTTCGCGCTGTGGTGTTTGATTGGCGGATACTCATCGCCGGGGCGACATGTACGATGCTCGCCGGGCCGCATTACATCTGGGCGCTGAGCAGTGGGTTTGACTATGGGGCTGCGGCAAGTGCAACGCTGGGGCAGCCGGGTGTTGAAAATGTGCTTGCACAAGTCAGCGCCGGGCTGATCTCAAGCATTCAGGCCCCGGTGCTGTTTTTGTCACCGCTCTTGCCTGTCCTGCTGCTGACTTTCCCGCGGGCCTTTGGCTGGGGCAATCTCGTTCACCCAGGCACGCATGGTGTGCCGGGCGGTGATCCGGTGCGGCTGGTGCGTGACACGGTTTTGTTCGGCATCGTGGTGTTGATTGTGCCGGTGCTGGTGGCAGGGGTTGCGCATTACGGCGAACGGTGGATGCACCCGCTGATGCTGTTGGCCCCGATTTACCTTGTCGCAATGATACGGGCCATGCACCCGTCACCGGCACGGCTGCGGCTGTTTGTCGGCATTGTGTTTGCGGTGACGGCACTGGCGCTTGGCTGGCGACTGGCAGGTTTCGTCAATCCGTCGCCGCTGACATGTGGCAAATGCCGCCTTGAAGTGCCGTATGCAGCGCTCGCCAAAGGGGTTGCCGAAATGGGGTTTGCCGGCGGCACAATTCTGGCGGGCGACGAACACATTGCCGGCAACATGCGCACGCACTTTCCCGATGCCCGTGTTGTGGCGCTGAACTACGACTATTACGATCCCCCTGAGAATGATGCGTTGGCGGGTCAGTGCCTGGTTATCTGGCGTCCGTCAGCCGGGCAGTCGACAGCGGTGGTCCCGGCTGCAGCATTTTCCTATGCCGGATTGTCGCGGCTTCCCGATGCAGCGCAGGCGCGCGCGTTCAGGCTGGCCCATGGCCATGCATTCAAGCCTGATGACTATCAGGTATCGCAGTTTGCGGCTGTGTTGATGCCGGCATCAGGGCGCTGCCGCTAACGGTCGGCCTTGCGCGGGGAAGCAGGCTGGTGCGCGGCTTCCGTCGCGCCGGGGCCGGGCATGGCTTCCATGTCCTTGGCCAACACCGGCTCACCGCAGTCGGGGCATGTCAGTTGGGGGGTGATGAAGTTGCCGCAGGGCACATGACGCGTCACCACAGGTGCGCCGTCAGGACCGGACATGTATTTGTCGCCCCAGGCTGTAAGCGACATAACAACCGGATACAGATCGCGGCCTTTGGACGTCAGGCGGTATTCGTAGCGCGCCGGGCGCTCTTCGTAGCGCACGCGGTTGAGCACATCTTCTTCCACCAGCTTTTTCAGCCGTTGCGACAATACGGGCCGCGCGATGCCAAGTCGGCGTTCAAAATCCTCAAACCGCCGCACCCCCAAAAACAGGTCACGCAGTACCAGCAGCGTCCAGCGGTCACCGACGACCGAGACAGCGCGCGCAACCGAACACGAGACCTTGGGCAGATCGCTCCAGCGCATGGCGTGGTCTCCACTAATGAGAACGAACAACACTATAGCTTGACGGGTTTTGTTTTTGAACCCACACTTGCGATAGGGTTCAAAAAGGAAACGGACTATGGATTCAGAGAGATCCGAACACTCGTCTGGTGCGGGTAAGGCCATCATTGTCATCGGTGCGGGCGATGCGACGGGCGGTGCCGTTGCCAAACGGTTTGCCCGTGCGGGCTACACAGCCTGCGTGTGCCGCCGCAACGGTGACCAGCTTGCCGGGCTGGTAAGAGACATTGAAGCTGACGGCGGCACGGCGCGTGCCTTTGGCGTTGACGCCCGCGACGAGGACCAGATCGTCGGCCTGTTTGACACCGTCGAAAATGAGGTTGGCCCCGTGGAGGTGGTGCTGTTCAACATTGGTGCCAATGTCAATTTCCCGATCGCTGACACAACGGCGCGTGTGTACCGCAAAGTTTGGGAGATGGCGGCCTTTGCAGGCTTTTTGACCGGGCGGGAAGCGGCCCGGAAAATGTCACCACGCGGGCACGGCACCATTTTGTTTACCGGCGCAACGGCCAGCCTGCGCGGTGGTCGCGGGTTTTCAGCCTTTGCCGGTGCCAAGTTTGCCTTGCGGGCATTGGCTCAATCCATGGCGCGCGAACTGGGGCCGCGCGGCATTCATGTGGCGCATCTGGTGGTTGATGGGGCCATTGATACGGCGTGGATACGTGAAAACTTTCCCGGCACGGCTGAACGCGATGCGCAGGGCGGCATCCTCAAGCCGGACGATATTGCCGAAACCTATTGGCAGCTCCACCTGCAGCCGCGCACCGCATGGACGCATGAGCTTGATCTGCGCCCATGGATGGAGAGCTGGTAGAGCGTGTCTCAACATTCCGCTTACTGAGCAATGCAAGGATAAGAATTAAATGACAAAGTCTGTAGAGTTCTGGTTCGATTTTGGCAGCCCCACGGCCTATCTGGCATGGCTCCAGTTGCCGAAGATTGCGGCAGCCCGCAATGCTGAAATTGTGTGGTGTCCGATGCTGCTTGGGGGCGTTCACAAAGCCACAGGCAATACGCCGCCCGGCGCTGTTGCCGCAAAGGGAGCCTATATGGGCGTGGACCTGGCTCGCTTCGCTAAGCGCTATGGCGTGACGCTCAACTTCAACCCGCATTTTCCCGTTAACACGCTGCCGCTGATGCGCGGTGCCGTAGCCGCGTTGCACGAAGGAGATGATTTCTTTCATCGCTACGTCAAAACCATGTACGAAGCGATGTGGCTTGCGCCGCGTAATCTCAATGAACCCGCCCAGATCGCTGCTGTGCTGCAGGAAGGTGGGTTTGATACGGACTGGTTTCTTGCCAGAACCAGCGATCAGGCCATCAAAGATGAGTTGATTGCGCGCACGGAGCGCGCGGTGAGCAAGGGTGCATTCGGGGCTCCCACATTCTATGTGGGCGACCAGATGTTTTTCGGACAGGACCGGCTGGACTTCGTTGACGCGGCGCTGGCCGAATGATGGTCGTCGCTGATGCCGAAGCAGTTGTCGGATTTGCAGGCGGAAAGTGGCTCCCGACGCCAAGCGCCATGGGGCCGTTTGGTGGGCTACATGGCGGCGTTGTCTCCGGCGTTCTCACCGGCGAGCTTGAAGCGCGTGCCGAGCGTGAGGGATGGGGGCAGCCGGTGTCGGCCACCACCTATCTGGTTCGCCCGGCACCCAATGAACCGTTTGAGACGACGGTCGAAATCGTGCGCCAGGGCGCCCGGCTCACGGTGGTTGAAAACGCTCTGATGTCCGGCGGCAAGCTGCGCGCCAAGGCCAGCATGGCGTTTCTCAATGATGTGTCGGTACCCGGTCTTGTGCCTGCGGCGGACACACCTGCAACGCCTGAAGATCTGGCAGGGTGGGGGTTCCGGCCTGTATTCAGTACACAGACATACCTTGCCGCTGTCGAGGTGCGCGAGGATCCGGCGTCACAAACGATCTGGGTTCGTCCAAACCGTCCGCTGGTGCCGGATGCCACGCCCTTTGGCCAGGTCATTGCTGTCGCAGATTATGCAACCTTGTTCGAAACCTATCTGGCAGGCGAACGCCCCAAGGCGAGCGGGTGGCCGAACGCGGATATATCACTGCATCTGTCGCGGATGCCCGAAAGCGAGTGGATCGGCGTTCGTCCGCGCAGTTCGTGGCACCCCAACGGCACCGGCCTCACAGAGGCTGAGATTTTTGATGCGCGCGGGTGGATTGGTCGCTCATGCCAGAGTGTGGTGTTGATGCCACTGACAGAGGGCTAGGCTGCTAGCGCACAACCGGCGGGAAAGGTGCTGCGTCAGGGTCGCCGTTTTCCTCACGTACAGCCTTGCGATAGGCCTTTGGCGATTTGTATGCGCCATACGCCTTGAAGTCGGCTGGCCTGGCCGGCACGAGCTTGCCTTTGGTCTTGGGCAAAATCTTGTAGAGCTTGCCGTCCCGACCGATGACCGGAAGCGGCGTGCCACGGCGTGAAAAGACGCGACGCATGGAGGCTGACTCATCCACAAATGCTTCCAGCTCTTCATCGTCCTTGGCGAACAGAAGTTCGTATGCGTCCAAAAACTCATCCACGAAGTTTTTTTCGACGCAGGCTAGGTTGGACAGGACCCAGCACCGATCTTCGAAGGACCAGTAATAGCCAAGGCCCACGAGCTCGCGCTGCTTGTTGAAATAGGGAAAAAACGGGAAGGCGCGGCACGCCAGCGTGCGGTTGTCGCGTTCACAAAAGGCCGCGCCCTTGCACTCAATGGCCTTGCAGCCTGAATGCAGCTCGTCAACAATCTCGCGGCTGGTTTTGTCAAACGGCTGAAACTTGCTCCACAGATCAGTGCGGCCCTTGAGCAGTTTCCATTCCGATTTTTGTACAATGGGTATGGCGTGACTGGTGGTGCAGCACACGGGTTCGCCGCCGTTGAGGGGCGCACAATAGCGCCCGCAATCATGGCGCGAGGCGATGGAAGCGCCGAACCTGTCGTAGATGTCAGCGAAGTCTTTTGCTTTGGCAGTCATGGGCGCACCACAAAACAGGGACCGAATCAAAGATCACTATAGCGCGGCTTTATCGGGTTTTATTGCAACGTCATCAGGGCATCTGCATGATGCCATTCGCCTGGCGATACCAGTTCACAGCTACCGACACGCACTGAATGCAGTGGGCCGTCAATCTCCCGCTCCCAGAAATCCAGAAACTGCGTCAGGCGTGGATACTTGGGAGCAATATCCAGGTGCTGCCAGACAAATGTCTGAAGCAGGGTTTGTGCGTCCGGCATCCGATAGGTGATTTCAGCCGTCGTCAGCCGATAGCCGCGCAACTGCAATGTGAACTCAGATTTTGGCTCGTTGTGGTCATGCATGTGCACCTCCGGGTAAATCCAAGGACATGTCATCCGTACACGGAATCGTCTCTGGCGGCGCGCAAAACCACAAGTGAAAAATGCGCCGGAATGGTGGGGCAAAGCTATTTTGGCAGCGTGTGGGCAAGAGTGCTGCTAGGCGTTGACTGCCAACCATTTACGAGAGAGCGGGAATCAGTACTCCAGGCAGCGGTTCAGCTTGCTTTGATTACCATTGTACCGCTGCCAGCAGCCATCCCGCAGGGCATCGCGCCAGTGGGCGTCGCCGTTGAGGCAGGCGTGGCGTTTGCGGTCGTTGCCGGCGTAGCGCTGCCAGCAGCCATCCTTGAGGGCATTTTGCTGGATGGTGGTCAGGCCACCACCGGAATAAGAGCTGCCGGAGCTATAGCCGCTGTTGCCGCCATAATTGTCCCCGCCATACTGGTTGGAGTCGCGGCGATTGCTGCCGTAGTAGCCGTCATTGCTGTAAGGGTCGTCGCGGTAATAGCCGTCGTGGTTGCCATATGTGTTGCCGCTGTAGTGCCCACCCAGATTGCTGGTATTGAGACATCGGTCGAGCTTTGAGCCATTACCGGAATAGCGCTGATGGCAGCCGTCAATCAGGGCGTTTTGCCAGAATTGTTCACCGTTGAGGCATAAATAGCGCTTGTGCGGGTTGCCGGAATAGCGTTTCCAGCACCCGTCCTTGAGAGCATTTTGCTGCAGATCGTTCATGGATGAGCGTGCGTCGCTGTATTGGGCGAGCGCGGGCGCTGACCATGTGGCGGCGAAGGCGGCAAGGGCAACCAAGAGTACGGTACGCATCGATATGTCCCGGTTTGATGGCAGCGGAAGTATCCCGCAAACCTTAGCGCGGGTTAGATGACGTGGACATGAACAAAAAGCCCCGGCGCAGAGCCGGGGCTTTTGTCGTTTGTAATTCATGCAATCGCATGAACGGCAGCGCTATGCCGCCGAGCGCTGGTCCAGCGGTGTGACCTGACGCTGTTCCTGACCCACATAGGCGGACAGCGGGCGGATCAGCTTGTTGTCCTCCACCTGCTCCATGATGTGTGCCGTCCAGCCGGTGATGCGGCTCATCACAAACAGCGGCGTAAACATCGGGATGTCGAAACCCATCAGGTAATAGGCGGGGCCTGCGGGAAAATCGAGATTGGGGTAGATGTTCTTGTCGTCGATCATGGTCTTGGCCAAGTTCTTGGACATTTCCACCCACTTCTGGCCGCCCTTGATTTCGGCCATCTTGTAGAAGGCTTCCGTCATCGTCGGCACGCGGCTGTCGCCGGACTTGTACACCCGGTGGCCAAAGCCCATGACCTTGCGCTTGGAGGCCAGCGCGTCACGCAGCCACTGAGCGGCCTTTGCGGGATCATCAATCTCGATCATCATGTGCATCACGGCTTCATTGGCACCGCCATGCAGGGGGCCTTTGAGAGCGCCAATGCCGCCCACAACCGACGAATAGATGTCGGAGGTGGTGGATGTGATGACGCGGGCTGCAAATGTGGAGGCGTTGAACGAATGCTCCGCATACAGAATCATTGAAATATCGAAGCAGTCGATCACTTCCTTTGCAGGCACTTCACCAAAGCACATGTTGAAGAAGTTTTCAGAGAAGCCAAGCTCCGGGTTGGGCGCGATCGGCTCAAGCCCGTTGCGGCAGCGGTAGTCGGCTGCAATGCAGGTGGGTATGCGGGCCAGCATCTTGATCGATTTTTCAAGATTGGACGCAGGGCTTGCATCTTCCGTAGTAGGGTCTTCCTGACCCAAAAAGCTGACCGCCGTGCGGATGGTATCCATCGGGTGTGCGTGCTTGTTGAACCGTTTGATGACGGCCATCAGATCATCTGAAATCGCGCGGAAGCCGATTTCCTGCTCCACGAGCTGTGCAAGCTGCGCCTTGTTAGGCAGTTCGCCGTGCCACAGCAGATAGGCCGTCTGCATGAAGTCAGCGTGCTTGCACAAGTCCTGCACCGCGTAACCGCGATAGGTCAGGGAGTTGGTTTCGTGCATCACTTTTGAAACAGCCGTGGTGTCGGTGACAACACCGGCCAGGCCGTATTTGATGTCTTCTGCGGGGACGTCGCTCATTGGGTTTTTACCTCCTGTTGCCGGCCAAGGCGGTGCGCCGCTCAGCCGGATATTGCTCGACTCAGACCTTGAAGTTGAAGATCGACGTGTCGAACTTGTTGTAGTCCTCGTAATTCAAAAGCTCATAAAGGCGTGCGCGGGTCTGCATGTCCGGCACGACGCCTTCCTGCGTGCCCTCGTCGCGGATGCGCTCAAACGCGCTCTCCACAGCACCCATGGCAATGCGCAGGCTCGTCACCGGATAAATTACCAGATTGATGCCGAGATTCTGCATCTGTGTGGTGGTCAGCAGGTCCGACTTGCCGAACTCGGTCATGTTGGCGAGCAGCGGCACATCAATGGCCTTGCGGAATGCCTCGAAGTCGCTTTCGTCCTTCATGGCTTCCGGGAAAATCGCGTCAGCTCCCGCATCCACATAGGCCTTGGCCCGATTGATGGCCGCTTCAAGACCTTCCATCGAGCGCGCATCGGTGCGGGCCATGATGGTGAAGTTTTCGTCCTTGCGGGCTTCGACAGCCGCCTTGATGCGGCGGACCATGACGTCCGTGGGCACAACTTCCTTGTTGTCCAGGTGGCCGCAGCGCTTGGGGTTCAACTGGTCTTCAAGGTGAAAGCCTGCCAGCCCCTGGTTTTCCATTTCCACCATGGTGCGGTAGGCGGACATGGGCTCGCCAAACCCGGTATCGACGTCAATCAGACATGGCAGGTTGGTGGAGCGGGCAATCTGGTGGCCACGGGTGGCCACTTCGGTGAGCGTGGTCAGGCCGATGTCGGGCAGACCCAGATCAGCCGACAACACGGCACCTGAAATATAGATGCCGTCAAAGCCCTGTTCTTCAAGCAGGCGCGCCACAAGCGGCGAGAAGGCACCGGGGACGCGTTGCAGCGTCCCCGAATTGATCCCGTCCCTGAAGGCTTTGCGCTTTTCAGCAGCCGTCCTGGTGACGTTCAGCATTAAAAGATGCCCTTCTTGTCGGCGATGCGCTTCACTTTTGCTGCGGGCACCTGAACGTTCAGATCACCCAGTTCATCGGCCTTGAGCTTGGGCAGACGCTCTGCGGTTTCCACAAACCGCTCTGCTTCGTTCTTTGTGATGATGCCGTCGGTCAGCGTCATGAACTTGTTGATGTAGTGCTCCCGTACAAACGGACGCGCGCCATAGGGGTGCGCATTGGCAACGGCCATTTCATCAACCAGCTTGGTGCCGTCCTTGAAGGTGATTTCCACCTTGGCGCCAAACGCTTTTACCTTCGGGTCGCGCGAGTGATAGCGCTCCGTCCACTTGGGGTCTTCGGTCGTGGTGATCTTGTGCCACAGACGCACGGTGTCGGGACGTGCAGCGCGCTTGGGTGCATAGGACTTCACATGGTGCCATGCACCGTCCTGCAGGGCGACGGCGAAGATATACATGATCGAGTGGTCCAGCGTTTCGCGGCTGGCCTTGGGGTCCATCTTCTGCGGGTCGTTGGCGCCCGTGCCGATCACGTAGTGAGTGTGATGCGACGTGTGGATGACAATGTCTTTGATGCTGTCAAAGTCGTCGATCTTTTCACCCATGCGGAAGGCAAGGTCGATCAGCGCCTGGCTTTGATATTCGGCCGAGTGTTCCTTGGTGTACGTGTCGAGGATGGCGCGCTTGGGCTCACCAGCGCCAGGCAGCGGTACAATATATTCCGCATCCGGACCATCAAGTATCCAGGCGATGACACTGTCTTCACCTTCATAGATCGGAGACGGTGCGCCTTCGCCGCGCATGCAGCGGTCAACGGCTTCGATGGCCAGCTTGCCGGCATGTGCCGGGGCAAAGGCTTTCCATGTTGAAATCTCGCCCTTGCGCGACTGACGCGTGGAGACGGTTGTGTGCAGCGCCTGCTGGATCGACTGGTAGATCACGTCGGTTGGCAGTTTCAGCATCGCGCCGATGCCGCCTGCAGCTGACGGCCCAAGATGGGCAATGTGGTCAATCTTGTGCTCGTGCAGGCAGATTCCGGTTACCAGATCCACCTGAAGCTCGTAGCCAGCCGCAAGTCCGCGCACCAGGTTCTTGCCGGTCTGGCCGGTCTGCTGGGCAACCGCGAGGATCGGCGGGATGTTGTCGCCGGGGTGGGAATAGTCTGCCGCCAGATATGTGTCGTGGAAATCAAGTTCGCGCACAGCCGTACCGTTGGCCCATGCTGCCCATTCCGCGTGGAAGCGCTGGTTGTTGGGCATCCCAAAAACAGTCGCGCCGTTTTTGCGCGGATGTGCCAGCGCCTGCACGCGGGCGGTGGCCGGTGCGTGGCGGTTGACGGAGGCGATGGCAACCGACGCATTGTCGATCACGCGGTTGATGATCATTGCCTCGACATCTTTTTCCACCGGCACTTTGTCGGCGCAGACTTCAGCCATTTTCCATGCGAGCTGCTTTTCGCGCGGCAGGTGCTTCTTGGATGGATAAACGTGAACTTTATGCTTCTTCATGGGGGCTGTTTCTCTCAGGTGAAAGTGTGTGGCGGTATCAGGCAAAGCGAAGGGCCACCGAGGCTATGCATCGCAAACATGCGCGCGGTTTTGCCCGGTAACCAATTTGGGCGCCACTTTGGCTTTTTCGCCTGTTGAGTCAAGTTTTTGGGGTCGGTATGCCGGCCTCACAAACCCACGAATAGGGTCTGACGCAGCGTTACCCTGACAATGCATTCGCGGGACGCCCGCAAAGCCGGTTCAGTGCCTTGCCGCCGTGATTTCAGCCAGCAGCCATTGCGCCCGCTCCTGGTGTTCGTGCGCCACCAGCAGTTTTTGCTCGATGCGGATGCGATCACTGTTCTTTAGCGGCTTATCGAGCTCAGCAATCAGCGCGGCTTCCTTGGCTGCCAGCTTCGCGATGACGTGCTCCACGTCCTGCGGCTTGATCTTCTTCGCCTTGCCGCCGAGCAGGCGCTGATAGTAGTCGTCCAGATGGCTGATTTGTTTCTTGAGAGCCATGGTCAGGCTCCACTGCGGGGGGGCGGTGCAGGCTGCATCGCGGATGGCATGATGCCCGATTTGTGTGCCGACTGGATGTCCAGTACAGCGCCCACGTCTTCGTCGTCGAGGGCCAGAAGCTTCTCAATTTCGGCCACGGCTTCGTCTTGCTGAATGTAAAGTGCGCGCGCCGCAGAGATGAGGTCGCGCATGGCGGCGTATGAATAGCCTGAGTCGTTCAAGAATGACGTGGCATCGCTGGCAGACAGTTCATCGGCGCGGATCATCTGGTCGACCATGCTCGCCGTGCTGCGTGCCGCGTCTTCAACGTGCACGGTTTCGTCATCCAGCCACAAGCTGCTGCGGTCCTCTGGCTCCAGCAAATCCAGCCGGTGTATCTCGGCAAGAATGCGGCCCATATCCACCCGCAGGCCGTTGTAGAGATTGGTGATGGCCCCATTGGGGCGGGCCGTATGCGCGATCATGTTGCCGCGCAAATGCTTGACGGCCTTGAGGGCCCGCACAATCTGGCCAGCGGCTTCGCGCAAGCCGTAGATGCGGTCTGTTACCGGCGCGGGCAGGTTTTTTGGACCGATCCGAGTGGAAAATTGAACAATGGCGTTATGCAAGGTTTTCACCCGCTGTTCGTAGCGCTCGTCAAAATCAAAATCGTATCTGTGTCGGCTCAGGCGCACAGTTGCTTCCATGTCGTGACTGGCAAACACCTCGTTGCGACTGAGATTGAGGCCGTGGGCAATCAGTTCGGCGGCGTTGTCGTACAGGTGTTTCACTTCCTTTCGCAGAGCGGCCTCAATCGTGGGCGGAAACTCGTCAACCGCCTGCGAGAGATATTTTGGCTGGCTGCGGTCAAGCACCGGTTCGGGTATGGACCGTTGCAAAAAGCTGATGAGCCGACCCATCAACGGTAACATCAAGGCGACGCCCAGAAGATTGAAGATTGTGTGAAATACAGCAAGCTTCAGCGCGTAGTCGGTGTCAGCAATGCCAACGCTGGCGCTGACCCAGTCCACCGCGATGCGCAACGGCACAATAAACACCAGCGCCACCGCAGCGGTGGCGGTGTTGAACACAAGATGCGCCAGTGCCAGCCGTTTGCCCTGAAAGTTGGACGTCAGCGACCCCAGTATGGCGGTAATGGTCGTGCCGATATTGGCACCGATCGCCAGCGCCAGTGCGTTGTCATAGCTGATCTGCCCCGCCGCCAGCCCCGCCAGAATGAGCAGCAGCGTTGCATGGCTTGACTGCATGATGACCGTCGCAACCGCGCCAATCAGCGTATAGACGGCAAGGCCGACAAAGCCTGTGAGGGCAAACCGGGTTAGGTCTATCTGCTCGGAAAACGAGTCGAAGCCGATCTTGATGTAGTGAATGCCCAGGAACAGGAACCCAAGCCCCGCCAGCGCGTAGCCAATGCCGCGGGCATAGCGGGAACTTTGCAGCACCAGCACGATGCTTATCGCAAGCATCGGCATGGCGTATGCGGCAATGTTGACCTTGAGACCAAGCCCGGCCACCAGCCATGCGCCCGTGGTGGTGCCGATATTGGCCCCGAAGATAATGCCGATGGCCCCCACCAGCGTGACCAGACCCGCGCTGAGGAAAGAGATGGTGATGACCGAGACCAGCGAGCTGGACTGCATCAGCGTTGTTGAGAGAATGCCGAAGGTCAGGGCGCGGGCTGTTGAGCGGGTGGCGTGCTCCAGCACACGCTCCAAAGAGCCTCCGCTGAACATCTTGAAGCCGTCTTCCAGCATCAACATGCCAAACAGGAAAATGGCCACACCGGCAGCTATCTGCTGGACGTCCGGGCTGAGCCAGAAGCCGAAAATGAGAACCAGAATTGCAACGGGCAGCAAAAAGCGCCGCATGGTCGAACCCCTGTGTGCCGACGATCACGCCAGTCTGCACCGGGGGGCAGGTATTGTCATTGATCTGTCACACTGAGCGCAGGCAGCAGCATACCCGTCGTCAGCCCGTCGTCAGCCCGTCGTCAGAAGGTGACGGAAGTGCCTATATAGGCCGTGCGCGGTTCGCCGGGGAAATAGCGGAAACTGCGGAACGCGAAATCAGCCCGTTCGGCAAACTCGACATTGCCAAGGTTCATGATGCGGCCGGTAATCTCAACGCCGGGCACAACCTCCATGCGGGCGCGCAGGTTGAATACCTGATGGCCGTCATACTCGTTGACGTTGGCGGCATCGGCAAAATACTCATCGACAAAAACATATTCGAGTTCAGCGCGGGCCGTCTCTGTGAACGTCCAGCCAAGGCGGGCGTTTGCCAGCCAGCGCGGGGCTGAGTCCACGTCCGTGCCGGAGCGGATGGCTTCGGTCTGCTGGGCCGGGCTGGTGATCGGGCGGTCGAACTCGTATTGATGCACCGCATAAGTGCCGGATGCTGCGATGTCGAACCCGAATGGCAGGTCCGCGGACCCGTCAAACTCGATGCCACGATGCGATGTTTTGCCGTCGGTAACGTTGAAGCCGTCGGCATCGCGGAAGAAGAAATTGTCTTTTTCCGCATAGAACGCCGCAAGCGATGCGCTGACCGGTCCGAAGCGGGCGCGGGTGCCAATCTCGTAGCTGTCCAGAGTTTCGGAGTCGATCTGGCCAACCGTCTGGTTGTTTTGTAGACGGTAGAGGTCTGTCACCTGGGGCGCGCGGGCGGCGCGGGCGATGTTGGCATAGACCTCTGCCTCATCGCTGACCTGATGCACGATGCCCAGCTTCGGTGTGACGTTGAAAAAGCTGTCGCTGCGGTCCGCCGGGCGGAAGAAGCGCCCTACGGTGTTGGAGACTGTCTTGTTCTCGTAGTCGTAGCGCGTCCAGTCAAAACGCACGCCGGTGGTCACGCGGGTGGCAGGGGCTACCTGCCATTCGGCGTGCAGGTAGGGCGCGACAACGGTTTGCGTTGCTTCAAAATCATAGTGGACGCCCTGAGGGAACGTGCCAAAGGTGGCGCGGCTTTGCGTTTCCTTGAGGTAGCCGTCGGTATATTCAAGGTCGAGGCCTGCCACCAGCGAGTGGCCGCCTTCAAGGTCGATGTAAAGGGCTGTCAACGCGCCGGTGCTCCAGTGGCCGGTTTCTTCCAGCGACTGATCGGGTACGAAGTGGCGTAAGAACTCCATGTCGTTGACGCGTGCAAACGGCGTGATGGAGAGTGTCATACCCTCGTTGAGTTTTGTGTCCCAGCGGGCGGAGGCGCGCAGCGACCACGCGTCGCGGAACGCTTCCGGGTTTGGGTTTGACCGGGCAAGGTCGCTGTCGCGGTAGGCTTCAAAACCCTGAATGAAGCCCGCCGTTTCCTGATTGAGGTTCTGGCCTGAGAGCAGGAACTTCAGCGTGTCGCCACCCATCTCATGCAGGACACTCAACGTGGCCTTTTGCTGGCCGACGCCCGCGTGCTCACGGAAGCTGCTATCTTCCAGAATTGAAACGGCAGCGCGATAGGCCGTGGTGTCTGATAGCGGCCCAGTGACGTCAGCAGACGCCTTGTCGCGGTGGCCGCCGGTTTCAAAGCTGATGCTGCGCTCGGCTACAAAACTTGGGTCGGGCGTCACGACATTTATCAGCCCGTGAATGGCGTTGGAGCCATACAGCGCTGAGCCGGGGCCGCGGACAACTTCGACGCGGTCGGCTTCTTCAAAGTGTGCATCAAACAGCCCGTTGACGTTGCCCCAGCCTGCCGCGCGCAGGGGAATGCCGTCTTCGAGATACAAGAACGAGCCCTGGCCGGCGCCGCCGGTCAGCACGGGTGACCGAATAGCTGTGAGGTGTTCCTGCCCGTCGTTTGAGTGGACATACACGCCGGGCACCCGGTTGAGCAGTTCGGCCGGGTTGTCCTGGCTGATGAGCTTGATCGCGTCATCCTCAACAACAGCGGTGTTGCCGGCCAGATCCTTGATCGGCTGGGCAGTACGCGTGCCGGTGACCACAACGGTGTCGAGTTCAAGAGGCTGAGCAACGGCAGGGGCGGTTGCCAGCAGGGCGAGGGTGCCGCAGGCGGACACCAGATGAGCTTTTGATTTCCACATGGGGCAAACACCTATCTGTGAAGCGTCGTTGCGGCAAGGCATCAGTTGATGCCGCGTGGTTCTAGAACGTGCTCCCCAACGCCATGAGTGTACCTGTTTCGCGCAAGGTCTGGGCACCGGCGATGGTCCGTAAGCCGCCGATTTCAACGTGATGGGTATCGTGAAACTGCCAGCGTTGCGCGGCCTGTAGTTTGTGCGACCGTTACGACGTGAAAGGCGCGCGCGCATTGCCGATGTTGGTAACGGTCTGCGACTGCACTGTCGCGATCCTGTCAACATTGGGGCCATACAGGCAGGCGGCGTGGCGACGTAAAAAAGTGCTCAAGACCGTTCGTGTCTGAGGGGGCGTCGCACTCAGACCCAAAGCCGGCAGATCAAGTTCAGGCTCTTGCATGGTGCTGGTCGGTGTGCAAGGCGGCATTGCCCTAAGCATCCTTGGGAAGAGCCAGAAGGCGGGCGAATGCATAGAACAAAAGTCCGCCAGCAACGACGCCCGCGAGATTGGCCGCGATGTCTTCGAGGCTGCCCAAGCGGCCGGGGACCATCATCTGGGCCAGCTCAATGCCGGCCCCCAGGGCGATGGCGGCCAGGACCCCCAACCAGGGTCGGCGCGGGATGGTCGCGCAGAAGAGAAAGGCAATCACGAGAAACGCTCCCGCGTGCGCATACTCGTCAATATCAGGCGACGGGCCTGCGTCGGGTGCCAGCCCAAGGCCCACCACGGTGAGCGCGGCCATACCGGCAAAAATGCTGGCACGGTCCATAAACCAGTGGCTGATCGTCATAAGGACAGGCATGGGCGTGACGGGACCTGAAGCGGGTGAACAGCGTTGCGTTGTCATGACACTCTCACACAGACGTAAACAGGATGTGATGGCGCGGTACACCAATGTGAATGGTCAAACGACGAGGAAGGTCTCACGTTAGGCGTGCCTTTCAACCTTACATCCAGGGACGCTACGCTCATGTCATCAATTGCTACCCCCATCGCGCCCTATCAATCTGCCTGGCACCGGCTGTTTGTTGTGGTCAGCGCGCTGTTGTTGGCTGCCGCGTTTTTTGTTTCGCCTGCCCATGCAGCCAAGGATGTGATTTACACCGGGTTCTTCAGTGATCTTGCTGTCAGCGGATATGACCCGGTGGCGTATTTTACCGACGGCAAACCTGTCGAAGGGTCAGCGGCGTTCGAGACCACCCATGAGGGTGCGACCTGGCGGTTTGCAAGCAAGGCCAATCTTGATGCGTTTGTTGCCAACCCCGAGGCTTATGCGCCGCAATATGGTGGGTATTGCGCCTGGGCCGTATCGCAGGGGTATACCGCCTCCGCTGACCCTGAGAATTGGTCGGTTGTGGATGGCAAACTCTATCTCAATTTTGACGACAGTGTTCAGGCCACATGGGAAACCGATATCCCGGGCTTCATTAAGAAGGCAGACGCGAACTGGCCCGCCGTCCTTAAATAAAGGCTAGGGACCGGTATAAGTTGCGGGGCCCGTGCCATGGGCCTATCTCTTGACTATGTTCAAGCAGGCACTTTCAAAACTGAAATCGGCCATATCTCCCGCGGCTCGCCCCGCAGCGCGGGTACCTGACGGGACGCGGGTGTATGCGATCGGTGACATTCATGGCCGGGCCGACTTGCTCGACCAATTACATGACAAGATCCAGGCGGATGCCAAGGGCTCAGACGCGAGCCGCCATGTTGTTGTGTATCTGGGTGATTATGTGGACCGCGGCCTCGACAGCAAGGGCGTGATTGACCGCCTGATTGGTGACCCGCTGCCGGGCTTTGAGAAGGTGTTCATCAAGGGCAACCACGAGGATGCATTCCTCAAGTTCTTTGTAGAACCTGAGTTTGGCCGCGACTGGAAATACTATGGCGGTCTTGAAACGCTGATGAGCTACGGCGTCAAGGCACTTCCTATGAAGGACGAGCCCGAAGCTTTCGTTGCGGCCCGCGATGAGTTGGCCACGAAGTTTTCCCCGCAACACCTTGAATTTTTTGGTGGTTTGAAGCTCTCGCACGAAGAGGGGGACTATTTTTTTGCCCACGCCGGGGTAAGGCCCGGGCGGCCGCTTGATCGCCAGACCGGGGACGATCTGATGTGGATACGTGACGAATTCCTGGCCTCGGACGCGGATTTTGGCAAAGTTGTTGTCCACGGCCATACGCCCGAAGAAGTCCCGATCGACAGATCCAATCGGATCGGCATCGATACCGGGGCCTATATTACGGGCGTGCTCACATGTGTGGTGCTTGAGGCTGGCGCGCGGCGGTTCATTCAGGTCGGGGGCCAGACAGATGGCCAGCCAGGGGACCAGGCGGAATCCTGATTTTCTGCGGATCTCAGGCGGTATTTGCCTGCTTCGGGCCCGCTTTCTCGGCCGTTTTCAGGTATGTTGCCGGGCAGTCACTATGAGCGCCAAGTTAACCTTCCATTAAGTGGCGCGTTGAGTTGGGCCGGGGTTTGATGTAGCTTTCTAGCCTGTTTTGCTATTTTGGGGGCGTATCATGCGTCGTTTCTTTCTCGTACTAGTGAGTTCTCTTGGCATGTCCATCGCCGCCGTCAGCGGTGCGTGGGCCGAGGACGCGACTGTCACGCTGCCCGAGGGGCAGACGTCCGCGACCATTACGATCGATGGGACGCCGACCGTTGTAAGTACGGGGGATACCATTGATGCCGCGTCCTCCATCGGCACCGGGTCCAGTGAAATCGAAGTGACATTGTCTGACGGCAGCATCATCGCGGTCACACCCGGGACGGTGTTCACATTCAGCGTAAGTGCGTCGGGTGTACCGACCGTGACGCTGACGAGCGGTTCAGCGCGCGCTGTGTCGAACACATCATCGAGCTTCGCGATTGCGACACCTGATGGCAGTCAGGTGTCGGGGACCGACGTGGCAGCCCGCGTCAACACTGACGGCACGGTCGATTTCGGGTCAAAGTCGGGTGACGCGGTTTTGGCAACGTCCACTGGTGGAACGACGACGATCCCTGCGGGAACATCCGTCAAGAAGACCGGTACGACAGTCTCAGCCAGCACGACGCCATTGAATGTGGGGCGGACAACGCTTGTGCGGACCGCAGGAACAACCCCGGCGACGACACCTACAACACCTCCAACAACCACACCGCCGACGGTAACGATTGCGAACATCACGGTCGTTGAAAATGCGCTTCAGGATACCGGAGACGGTAGTCCGCAAACGCCTTAACACGCCGGCGGGGCGTGATTTGTTATGCTGGAAGCGGGGCCTTGGGGCCCCGCTTTCTTTTTTGGGGTCATCCCGTCGCTTCATGCGGGGTTCATCGCGACCGTGATGGGATGGCCGGAAGATTGCATTGTTCTTGGCGTATGTTGGTCTGGATTTTGGGCCTGAGGGTAGTTAGCCGCTGCAGTTATGTGTGGTCCTGGAGCGTGACGTGAGGATTGCGGGATGAGAAACGCGAAAATGATAGCGAATGGGTTCAGCATCATGATGCGTCTGGTGCTTGGCACCGCGTTGGTTTTGGGTGTAAGCGGGTTTGTAGCGCTTCCGGCCGTCGAGGCTGAGCGCCATGTGACGGTGCAGGGAAGCCCGGCCGACCGGACAACGCGCGATATCGTCTATGTTCTTGGGTCCGGTGACCGAATCCGCGTCATCGTTTTTGATGAACCTGATTTGTCCGGAGAGTTTGAAGTCGATGGCACAGGCGTCGTGTCGCTGCCGCTCATAGGCAAGACGACGGCAAAAGGGCTCACGTTGCGCGAGTTCGAAGATGAGGTCGCCACTGCGCTTCGCGACGGGTATCTGCGCGATCCCCGTGTCAGCATCGAGGTCTTGAATTTCAGGCCGTTCTATATCATTGGCGAAGTCCAAAACGGCGGCGAATATGATTATGTGCCGGATATGACGGTCTTGAACGCTGTCGCGTTGGCGGGCGGATATACCTATCGTGCCGACGACAATCGCGTGTTTATTACCAAGGCCGGGGGCAATACAGAAACCGAAGTCCGGTTGGACCGTGGTCAGGGCATTCAGGTTCTGCCGGGTGATATCATTCGGGTACCGGAACGGTTTTTCTAGCCCGCGACGGTATGATCCGGTCGCGACCGCGGCCCAAGATGCGTTGCGCGTTGGCAACAGTGTGCCGGATCTGGTCAAAACAGTGTCCGACATTGCAACGCTCGCAACGACAGACCTTTTGACGCGGTCACAATTACGCTACGGTAAAGGGATATTTAGGTGGTTTCCAACGCCGGTCCCCGGTGTGGAGTGCCGTTTTGCCTTTGGGGGGCATTATGAACAAGCGTTTGATGTGTGTGGTAACGGCCGCGGCCGTTGCAGGTGTCTCTGGTATCGCCATGGCTCAGGAAACCGGACGTGGCATTGGTGTGATGGACCGCGATCGGCCGGACTATGATCCGATCGGCATCCGCGCTGGCGGCTTTATCATTTACCCATCCGTGACGGCGGGTGTTGGATATACGGACAACCTGTTCCTTCAGCAAAATAACGAGCAGGACGATACGGTGTTCCAGGTAGCACCGGAGCTTCTGGTGGAATCCCAGTGGAGCCGCCATGAGCTGAACCTCAAGGGTGGTCTGTTGACCAAGGGCTATGACGAAAACGATAGCGATAACATCACCGACTATAATGGTGAGGTTGAGGGTCGACTGGACATTACGCGCGATACGTTTGTATCCGCTGACGTGGGTTACCGGCTCTATCATGAAGATCGTGGGTCACCGGATTTGCCTGCTGCAGCGTCTCAGCCGACCGAGATTGCTAGTTTTTATGCCAATACGTCCCTCTCTCACCGGTTCAATCGCCTGATCCTGCGTCCGTCGGTTTCTTACAACGAACTCGACTACGACGACGTCGGTCTGATCGGGGGTGGGGTCATTAACAACGACGACCGTGACCGTGAGCGTGTCGAATACGGCATGCGGGTAAGCTACGAAGCGTCCCCGGCATTCCTGGTCTTCGCTGAAGGGCGCTACAACGAGATTGAATATGACAATTTCGATGATGCTCTTGGCGGCGGCGGTGTCGCCAAGCGTGACTCCGACGGCTATGACGCACTTGTGGGTACGACGTTTGACCTAGGCTCTGTGGCCCGCGGTGAAGTTGCCGTTGGTTATACCGAGCAGTCGTATGACTCAGGGCTGATCCCTGACGTTGATGGATTTTCTTATGAAGGTGGCGTCGAGTGGTTTGTAACTGAGCTTACGACCTTGAGCCTTGGCGGTGCGCGTACCGTTGAAGAAACCACGATTGTCGGGTCGTCGGGCTTCCTGTCGACAGCCGTGGCTGCCGGTGTGGATCATGAGCTTCGCCGCAACATCCTGATCGGTGCAGACGTAAGCTATGCCAACAGCGCCTATGAGGGCATTAACCGTGATGATGATGTCTACGGTGCCGGCGTTGATGCGACCTATCTGATCAACCGGAATTTCAGTGCCAACCTTGGCTATGAATTCGAGTCGCGTGAATCCAACGCGATTGGGTCCGATTATGATGCGAATACCATTCTGTTGACGCTGCGCGCCGCACTTTAGGCCCTGCGTCAGGACTTTGTTCGTTCGTATGCGTTAGAGATATAAATGCCGCCTCTCGCTTGAGGGGCGGCATTTGTTTTTTGTGGTTGGGGTATATGTCTTTTGGGGTTGGCTAAACCAGCACAATCGCGTCCAAATGCGTGTTTCGTATCTCTTGTTGAAGGTAACCAGGGCCTCCCATGACAGCTGAAGATATGGGCCGCGAGTATCCCCAAAGGCGAGATGCAGATCAGGACGAAGACCTGATTGATATTCGCGCCCTGATCAATGTCTTGCGGCGTCGGATGGGAGTGATCGCGGGCTCGGTCTTGCTGATCACCGGCATTACGTTGCTGGTGGTGTTTCAACTCACTCCGCTTTATACGGCAAGTGCTCAGATCCTGATTGATCCGCGCGAACAGCAGGTGGTCGATATCGAAGCCGTGATGTCGGGGTTGCCGCCTGACAGTGCTGCGATCGACAGCGAGGTTGAGGTTCTGCGCTCACGGACTTTGGCGGCGCGTGCTGTAGAGCAGCTTGAGTTGGTCAATGATCCTGAGTTCAACTCTGTGTTGCGCGAACCAGGAATGATGGCGTCTTTGGATCCGCGTAGCTGGTTTGCGTCGGAGAATAATGTCCCGGCTGAGGACCAGGCGCGCATTGAGCTCAACCGGGTCATTGATGCGCTTCAGTCACGGCTGTCGGTCTCACGCCGCGGGCTTACCTATGTGATCTCAATTTCCTTTACATCCGAAGACGCCGTCAAGGCGACCAAGGTCGTCAATACGATTGCTGATCTATACGTGCTCGAACAGCTCGAAGCGAAATACGAAGCGACCAAACGCGCCAATGACTGGCTCAACGGCCGGCTGACGGAGCTCCGCGGTGAAGTACGTGCTGCGCAAGAGGCTGTTGAGATTTATCGGCGCGATAATGATCTTGTGGCGAGCAGCGGTGTTACCGTGAACGAGCAGCAGCTCGCAGAGCTCAATGGCCAGCTTATCCTGGCACGCGCTGATCTCGCGGAACGTGAGGCAAAGTTTCGGCGGTATCGTGAACTCCTGCGTTCGGGGTCAGGGGCCGATACGCTTGCGGATGTGCTCCAGTCGCCGGTCATCGCACAGCTCCGACAGCAGGAAGCGGAAGTAACGCGGCGGTTGGCCGAACTCTCGTCACGCTACGGTGACCGCCACCCGGAAATGATCAAGGTGCGGGCTGAACGCCGTGACTTGGCGGTTGCGATCGACCGTGAAGTAGGGCGGACCGTTGCGAATGTTGAAAATGAGGTCGAGGTAACGCGCACACGGGTAGCGTCGCTGCAGAATTCGTTGAACGAACTGCAGGGCCGCAGCGGTGAAGGTGGGTTGAAAGAAGTGCGGCTGCGCGAGCTTGAAAGCGATGCCGAAGCTGTGCGGACTTTGTACGAGTCGTTCCTTGAGCGCTTTAAGCAGACGACGGAGCAGACAAGTCTTCAGGAAGCGGATTCGCGTATTCTGTCGGAAGCGACCGTTCCCAATGCGCCGAGTTATCCCAACAAGACATTGTTTCTGGCATTGGCTCTTGTGGGATCCGGCATGGTTGGCGTTGGACTGGCGTTCGCGCTTGAACAGCTTGATGACGCGTTTTCGAATGTAGCGCAGCTTGAAAAGGCGTTGGGGTTGCCGCATTTGGCATCGGTCCCGGAGGTAAGCGGTGATTTGACATCACGCGGGCCTATCAAGGCACCGTTCGACGTAATTCTCAAAAAACCGCTGTCGGCCTATAGCGAAGCGTTTCGGGCGTTGCGGTCAGGCATCGCGTTGTCGGATGTAGATAATCCGCCGCAAGTTGTTCTGGTAACGTCGGCGCTTCCGGGTGACGGCAAGACAACGACGGCGATTTCACTGGCACGGGCGGCGGACGCTGCGGGGATCAGGACGGTTCTGGTGGATTGCGATCTGCGGCGTCCCACCGTGCACAAGTCCTTTGGTGTTACGCCTGAAGCCGGGATTGTCGAGGTTCTCGCCGGGCAAGCGGACCTTGAATCAGTGCTGTTGCAGGATCCGCAAAGCTCGCTGCAAATCCTGCCCGTCCGGTCGGGGGCGGCCAACCCGCCGGATCTGCTTGGGTCAAACCATATGGCCAACCTTCTCAAGAGGCTGCGCGGTGACTTTGACCTGGTCATTCTTGACTCAGCACCCGTGTTGCCTGTGGTCGATAGCAGGGTCCTGTCTCGGCTATCGGACAAGGTTGTGTTCGTAGTCGCTTGGCGCAATACGCCACGCGATGCAGCAGGCAATGCTGTTCGTGATTTGAGGGACTACGGGGCCGATATCGCGGGGGTGTTATTTGAGCGGCTCGATCTGAAGAAGCAGCAACGTTACAGCTATGGCGACAGTGGCTACTATTATGGGCGCTATAGCAAGTACTACATCAACTAGTGAGCGCTTGACCCGAGCGCAACCACAATTTATCGATGTGGATTCCAATCTGCGTGCTCTGCCCCCTGAATTCTGAACCATTTGTGGTTAGAGCTTTCGGCCTTAGATTTCCTTGGCTGGGCGAGGAGAATTGGCATGAAGGCATCGACGTTTACGGACGCGCAGAAGGCGTTTGTCATCAAGCAGGGTGAGGAAGGGATGCCGGTGGCGGAGATCTGCCGCAAGGCGGGGATCAGCCAGGCGACCTATTTCAACTGGAAGAAGAAGTACGCTGGCCTGATGCCGTCCGAGATGCGACGGCTGCGTGAGCTCGAGGACGAGAACGGCCGGTTGAAGAAGATCGTGGCGGACCTCACACTGCACCGCGAGATGCTGCAGGACGTTATCAAACGAAAGCTTTAAGGCCGGATCGGAAGCGCGAGATCATCGACGCGGTTCGGCAGGACTGGCAAGCGACGATCCGCAGGGCATGTTCAGCTTTGCAGTTTGATCGATCGACTTATCACTATCGGTCCCGTCGCACTGATCCGGCCGTTTTGAAGAAACGCATTAAGGAGATCTGTGAGACGCACGTCCGCTACGGCTATCGACGGGTGTATTACATCCTGCGTCGCGATGGCTGGACTGTGAACATGAAGAAGGTCTATCGGCTTTACAGGGAGCAGGGTCTGCAGTTCAGGAACAAGACGCCCAAGCGGCGGGTCAAAGCCAAGCTGCGCGAAGATCGTGCGCCTGCGATCAGACCGAATGATGTGTGGGCGATGGACTTCGTGCACGACCAGCTGGCGACCGGGCGCAAGCTGCGTATCCTGACCGTCGTTGACACGTTCTCCCGGCTCTCACCGGTGTTAAATCCCCGGTTCAGCTATCGCGGTGAGGACGTGGTCGCGACCCTGGAAACAGCATGTCGGAAGATCGGCTATCCCAAGGTGATCAGGGTGGACAATGGGAGCGAGTTTATCTCTCGGGACATGGATCTGTGGGCCTACCAGCGCGGTGTCATTCTCGACTTCTCCCGCCCTGGAAAGCCCACAGACAATGCCTTCATCGAAGCGTTCAACAGCAAGCTGCGAAGCGAATGCCTGAACGCTCATTGGTTCATGTCGCTGCAAGATGCTAGCGAAAAGCTGGAGGCTTGGCGTAGACACTACAATGAAGAACGCCCGCACATCTCGATCGGGAATATCCCCCCGATGATGCTGGCAAACTCAGCCGGTGAAACCAGCCCACCGGACCTGGGAAAGGCGGAAAACTCCACACCCGAGTGGTCCAAGGTTGGGTAGCAGAGCAGGGTTCACGTCAGCTGCCATTCGGCGAGGGAGGAATTAACAGTGTAAGGATTTTAAAATACGTTGAGCTTTCCAATACATTACCGTTGACTTAAACTCGTCGGCAGAACAGTCAACATGGTTATTCTAGTTAAGGTTTTGGGGCCTCTTATGAAAATACTGGTTCTTGGCGGCGATGGTTTCTGCGGCTGGCCTTCTGCACTTCATTTATCTGAGCGTGGTCACGATGTTGTAATCGTAGACAATCTTTCTCGGCGCAAGATCGACGTTGAGCTCGAAGTCGAGAGTCTCACGCCTATCCAACCTATCAGTACGCGTCTGAATGCTTGGAGCCGCGTGTCCGGAAAGTCAATTGGGTTTGTCAATCTCTGTGTTGGCAAAGAATACCAAGAACTTCTTGATCTGATCGCGTCGGAAAGACCTGCAGCGATTGTCCATTTCGCTGAACAGCGCGCTGCACCTTATTCGATGAAGTCAGCGCGTCACAAGCGTTATACGGTTGACAATAACCTCAACGCCACGAACGACGTGCTCTCTGCGATCGTGGACTCGGGGCTCGACATTCACCTAATCCATTTGGGTACGATGGGTGTTTACGGGTACGGCACCGCAGGTATGAAGATACCCGAAGGTTATCTGAATATTAAGGTGGCGACGTCTGAGGGGCTGCAAGATCAGGAAATCCTCTATCCGGCGAACCCTGGTTCGATCTACCACATGACGAAGACGCAAGATCAGTTATTCTTCCATTTCTACAACAAGAATGACAAAGTTAGGATTACTGACCTCCATCAAGGAATCGTGTGGGGCACTCAGACTGCGGAAACCAAGAGAGACGAAAGCCTGATCAACCGCTTCGACTATGACGGCGATTATGGCACTGTTTTGAACCGCTTCCTGATGCAGGCAGCAATCGACTTCCCTCTCACCGTGCATGGTACGGGTGGGCAGACCCGCGCCTTCATCCATATTCAAGACACTGTTCGCTGCATACAGCTCGCGGTAGAAAATCCGCCCCAGGCCGGCGAGAAGGTTCTAATCATGAACCAGATGACGGAGACTCATCGGGTGCGAGATCTGGCGAAGATGATCGCTGACATTACTGGCGCAGAGGTAGTCAATCTATCGAACCCACGCAATGAAGCAGATGAGAACGACCTGCACGTTGAACACGACACCTTCCTATCACTCGGACTGAAGCCTATCACGCTTGAGACCGGGCTGATGGAGGAAGTCACCGACATCGCTAGGAGATACGCTGATCGCTGCGACCGATCCAAAGTTCCTGCATTGTCTTATTGGAATGCTGAGCGGTTGGCAGCAAAAAACCGAGCTGAGTAGTGCTTTAGTGGGGCGGTCCATGGCGACGGCACGCATCAGTATTTGCCGAGCCCAACCCTTATGCATTCAGGCCTACGATTACATGTTCGTCGTTGAATTTATTCTTGCGCTTTGTCTGTCTCCGTTGCGACAGGCTCTCCATTCGAATGTGGGGCCAAATGGGTCTCAGGTCACAGCCCACCGGACCTGGGGAAGTCGGAAAACTCTAGATGCGAGTGTTCCAAGGTTGGGTAGCAGTGCAAAAAAACGCGGCTAGGCTCTAATCACAGCTGGGGGGCACGTCACTAGATGGATCTCAAATGAAACAGTTTTATGATGAAGAGTACTGGGAACTTGTCGAAGGATTCCATGAGGAAGATTCGCTATTCAAGGTTAAATATGCCTCTTTACTTATAGACCGCAATCACCTTGACCCTGACTCATTCGTAGAAATTGGGTGCGGCGCAGGGCGTGCCGCTCGACTGATGGCAAACAAGTATGGCGCTGAAAGTGATGCGTTTGATCTTGCCGAGTCCGTAATCGAGTATGCCCGGCGTAACAATTCTTCTCCTAGAGTGTGTTTTAAGGTCGGGTCGCCGGTTGTCGGGGAAAAAAGTTACGATGTTGGTTATGCATTTGATGTGCTAGAGCATGTCGCCGACTATATTGGTTTTCTCGAAGAGTGTAAAAGAATAGCGCCCGTCTGGATATTTCATGTGCCGCTTGACATGAATGTTTCGAGTGTTCTGCGGCACGGATACTTACGAGCTCGCGAAAAGGTGAGGCACATCCACTATTTTTCCGAATTGAGCGCTATAGAAACGTTGAAGGATGTAGGTTTTACGGTGGAGGATAAAACCCTTACGCCTGGTTGGAGGGAACTTAAGGGTCGGCAGCCATTTAGGGGGGCAATTGCAAGCGCCCCGCGCGCGATTTTAGGACTGCTAAATACGAGCGTCGCCGCTCATCTACTAGGCGGCTGGTCACTTATGGTTTTGTGTAGGGTGCATACACCAGAATCTTCCGAAGGCTAGTGGACCTGAGTGATTGCTGTCGAAGCCGGTGCGCCGCAAACAGAAGACTGTCTAGTCTCAGGACAGATATTGTGACAGCCAGAAAACCTTTCATTCTTTTTGGAATTAAATCTTTGAATCCTGTGCCTCGGAAATTGTCATAGGAGGCCACTTCAATAAAGGACTAGTCGAAATTTGAAACGATTTTCTAATCTGGAACCTGGACAAGTGCGGCTAGTCTATTGGAATAATGTCCCGACCCCTTACATGGACGAGCGTTTTGCTTGCATAAAAAACTTACTCGGCGACAATTTTGCTGCCGCTTACACTCTTAAAGGTGCCAAGAGTCACGGCTGGAAAATCGGTTCGCCTCGGTATCAGGTGATACATTCAGGTGCAACTGCCCCGTCATTAGCTAACGACGCGACGCTGATCTTGAAAATCTTGAAATACCGGCCAACGCACGTGGTAGCACTGCATGCGGAGAGGGTGGCCCCTTTGCTCGCCTTACTGGGGCGCTTTCTGGGATTTTACGTGATTTTTTGGACCGTAACAACTTTCGACACGTGGATAAAGCGGTCGAAAGCGAAGGAGTGGGCAAAGCGCTTCGTTTTCCGGCTTGGCTCAGGCGTCGTCTCGCCGGGGGCGGACGGGATAGCGTACGCGCGCAAATATCACCGGCAAGTTGCTGCTGCTGTGGTCCCGCATTCCATTGATTTGGTGCACTTCGCGAGTCCTCAGATGCCGGGATTTCGCCGGGCAGCGCGCCGCGCAATTTTGACCAATAATCAGGCCAACGGAACCATATTCCTTTACGTCGGCAGGATCATCCGTGACAAAGGCTTATTTGAAATGGCGAGCGGCTTTTCTCGCAGCAGCGCAGCGGGTAGCGGCACCCTTGTCTTTGTCGGAGATGGTAAAGATCAGGAAGAGTTGCGCCAGTATTGCAGCAATATGGGCATTGATACGCGCTTCGATCGGTTTCAACAACGCGCCGATCTACTGGATTTCTATGCGCTTGCAGATTATTTCGTGTTTCCAACGCTCGGAGACCCTTACGGCTTGGTGATTGATGAGGCACTACAAGGTGGTTGTCCGGTGCTGACTAGTCCAGCGGCTGGTGAACTGCGAGGCCGGATCAGTGATGGATTTAACGGCCGGATTGCTGAAGGAACGGGGTCGGATGCGTGGCGCGACCTTTTCGACGCTATTACCAAAAGCCCGATACCTCGCCACAACAAAAGCCTTCTTCCGCGCCCCATCGCGCCTCTGGATTACGCAACGAGGCTACTTTCTGCTCTGCAAGAGGTGGGCCCGTTGGCCGGGCCGAGTTCGGCGTCTGAGACTGAGCGCTGATCAGGCGTGTTTGTTCTGTTGGGCGTGCCTGCCGGCCTATGCTTCATAGTAGTGTCGGCACCTTGGTACCCCGGGGGTCACGTCACAGATCCAAAACGTCCTGTGTTATCCTTGACTTCGTTAGGGTCAGAATAAACTTCCTGACGTTGTTATTTGGAGTGGGTGTAAACTAGGCTTTGCTAATGGTGATACCTATCGGAAATCAACCCCCATTGAGCGGACGCTGTCGTTTAATCGCGACAAGCGCCGCCGTCCGTCGAGTGCTAGTGTGTCCGCCTTGGCGTTCTTCCTTGACCGAACTGGTACCAATGGTTTGCGCGGCATGACCCCTGAGCTCCCACAGTCTTCCGGTGAGCGAACCGGCACACGACGCTGGTTTGGTTCAGGCAGCGTGTTTAGCGCACGGCCACTTCGGCTTGAATCAGACAAGATGATCAATTTCGATGCTCTGCGGATTATCGCTTCGATTGGTATCGTCTGGCACCATTCTCACTTTTTCTTCTACACTGAAGCGGCACGCCCAGAAATTATCGCTCGAACGCAGAGCTTCGCACTTTTCGTGGACCTGTTTTTTATTATCTCTGGCTACGTTATTACTTTCCTATACAAAGAAAAAATAACATCTTCTTCCAAGTATAGCATGTTTATGCGCAAGAGAGTAGCGCGCCTGCTCCCCTTGCACTGGCTAACTTTTTTAGTTTCATTCGCTGTTTGGACACTGGCTTTTACGACCGGTACACAGATAAATAACCCACCCTCTTATGACTTGGTCTGCATCACCAGCACGGTGTTTCTAATTCACGCAATGGTTCCGTGTGGCGGTGAACATTTCAATGGCGTCAGTTGGTCGGTAAGCGCCGAGATGGTTATGTATGTGGTATTTCCGCTAGTTATGCTGTTGGCGCGTCGGCGGGCCTTGTTTTCATCAGCTGTACTAGCTCTTCTGGTAACTGCATTTGCGCTGCAGATCGCCACGGGCTGGCACTGGAAGGAACTGCATCCTCTCGTCCGTGCTATGATCGGTTTTAGTTTTGGCACCGGGCTTATGCTATATCGGACGGTCTTGTTGAGGGTTCCGGTGCCAAGATGGGCCTTGCTGGCGCTCGTGGCGGCGCTTTGCATAGAAATGCAGATCGGCGTGCACGACGCTATCGTGATGCTCAATATATATATCCTTTGCATTTTCGCTGTCGCTGCAGACGCCCGTCGTGAGCACCCGCTCATTTTCCGCATAATTGCACCCTTGGGACAACTTACCTACAGCCTCTACATGTGGCACCCCATTGCGATTCTCATAGTCATGAACGCGATCGGCGACAAAATTCTTGGCTGGAGCGGCTCGTGGCACATGATTGCGCTTTCCGCATTTTGTTATTCATTCTGCCTCGCGCTGGCTTATTTGTCCTGGGCTTGGTTCGAGGGGCCAAGTCGGTTGCTGATCGCAGGACGAAAACAAGCTCAGCCATTGAGGGGCGGCTTTAAACCAGGCGATTCATGAGGCGGGTGTCGACAAGGAGGACGGTTTATAGCTTGATCTGGACCGCTCTGTGCCTTGGCGTTTTCCTGTTTGGCTTGAAGGGCGAGATGCGCGGCCATATGAGCGGCGTTGCGATGCTCTTTGTCTCCACAGTTCTTGTTTATACCTATTTCCACAACGTGTTTTCTCCCTCGTCTGGCCCGGCAACGAAGATGTTCACCTTTGGTTTCGCCTTTTTCATAGGCCTTCCGGGCGCAGCTCAAGTTCTGACTGGGAAATTTTATTGGGGAGCAGCGAGCTATTCCGATGCCGAGTACTGGATCGCCTTCCTCATTTTTTCAACTTTCGTGGGCGTTTTCTTCGCAGTTTCGTCCCCAATCGACCGGCGGTTGCGCCGATTGGTTTCCCTCGGTCCCCGGCGCACCTTGGCGTCTCCGACTGTTCAACTGCATCAGCTGAGGGTGTTCATTTTCTTCTCCATCGCCTGTGCGTTTTCTGCGGCATTAATTTTGTCCTATCTTTATTTTCAAGTCGGTCCGGCCTCGATTTTTGGTACGCGCTACACCTCAATGGTGGCATTTGAAACGAGCGGATCGCTCAACACGACAGTTATGGGGCTGACAAAGTCTCTTGGGCGTCAACTTGCCCTGCTAGGGTTTGGAGGGGCTATTATTGTCTGGCTCATCAGCCGGAGTTCGAACCGGCATTTCCACTCTGTAGCTTTTCTATTGGTCGCGGGTTCAATCGCGCTACTGGCTAACTATCCGAGCTCTACACCGCGCACACACATTTTCGCTATGCTCTTGCTGGCCGGCTTCGTGGTTGAGATCCAAAGGGTTTCTCCCTTGCGATGGTTTTATTTGGTGTTCCCAGCCGCCTTCTATTCAATTGCACCGCTGATGCGCAACTTCAATCGAGGTAGCAATATCAATTTCGACGTGGCCATTCCATCATTCGCCGAAGTAATAACTCACGGCGATTTAGATGCCTACCAGCAGCTTCTAAATGCTGTTCAGTTCACCGGCGAGACAGGGCACAAGCTCGGAATTCAGAATTTTTCGGCAATATTTTTCTTTATTCCGCGCTCGATTTGGCCACACAAAGCAGAACCCAGCGGACAAATCGTAGCCGAGCACATGGGCTACATTTACACCAATCTTAGTATGCCAATGCCGGCAGAGGCTTGGATCGATTTCGGCCTATTTGGCGTCATACTTTTTGCCGTTATGCTCGCACTGGCAGTTAAGTTGCTGGAGCACGCAGAACGGGCGCGTCGTAGCACGATAAGCCTGTTTTTGACACTGTCATTAGTTGCCACAGCTGCCTATGCGCCAATTATGTTGCGCGGTTCGGCCATGGCCGCCGCTAGCAATGTCGCAGTTGCGGTAATGCTGCCGCTCGTCGTCAGTTTGGCTCTGAAGCTGACCGCATCACGTGGTGACCGAAACTCAGCGACTGTGCCGAGTGTGCGGCGTGTCCAAATCCACAAATGAAGAGCGGCAATATGCCTCAGAATGACTTACTTGCCGGATACAGGACGGCGGTAGGGCGCCTTGCGGGCTTTTCCGGCGACGCAGGCGGACAAGCTGCGTTTGGCTTCCTCATTATCGCCCTAGCGGCGCGGGCCAGCGAGTTGGAGGCATTTGGCACTTTTGCTTTCACGCTAGCACTGGTGGGATTGCAGGCACCATTGGGCGTATTTGGTCTGCGGGCGTTGATCTATAGCCGCGTGGCCGCCCGTAGAACCGGTCGTCATCGCTTGATCTCCATCGCGTTCTGGAGCTGTCTTCCGTTATCTTGCCTACTGTATTTGGGATCAGTGTTTATTATACTTTCTCTTGGGCAACAGGATTTAGCTCTACTATATTCATTTTGCGGGCTGAAAGTGCTGGCTGCGCCAGCCCAAATTATTCTTGCCGATCACGAGGCTCGTTATGCAATTCGGGACTATGTCCCGCTGCGCATCGCTAGTATCTCTTTTGCTTCGTTAGCTGCAGTCTGGCTGTTTATGGCGGGCGAGGGCGTGGAGGCTATGGCACTCGTCTGGGGTGGGGAGAGCGTGCTCTTCGCCCTGGCGCTCTGGGCAGCCACGCTCAAGCGTGTGCGTATGCCGAGAGCACTATGGATGCGTCAGCGTGCACTTTTCTACAAGGCGGCACCGCTGGCGATTCAGACGGTGTTTGTGGTCCTCTATCTCCGATTTGACCAAATTTACGTGCAACTGCGCTTCGGGCAAGCAGAGCTAGCCATCTACGCTGCCGCGGCGCGAATAGCGGAAGCAGGCAACTTGGCGTTCGGCATAGTAGTTTTGATGTTGACGCCGTACCTAATCCGGGAAGCGGTCGACGGATCGCTCTCGCGCAGGAGCTTCGTCGCTCTTGTCGCGATCGCAGCGGCGACATTGTTTGCCAGCTTCTCCGCACTTTTTTTTGGGGCGGCTGTTCTAAGGACTATTTTCGGTGCACCGTATCAGCCCGGTCAGACGATACTCGCTATCTATATTCTCTCAACTGCGTTTGTTGCTTATAGCTCCATGGCTTCGCGCATCGCTACGTCGTTGGGTGCGACAGGTGTATCAGCACTGACAGCTGCGGCTGGCGCCGCAGCAAATATCGTGCTCTCGATTGCCTTGGGCGAACTGATGGGTCCTGCCGGCGTGGCGGGCGCCACTGTCCTGAGTTATGCACTGGTGGTAGCATTGCTCGTATCCTATCTTAAAGTACGATCAAAAAGATAAATCCTGTGCTTATGACGTGACTCCTGCTCTGCCCCCTGAATTCTGGACTGACGTGACCCCTTGTGACCTGCGACCCATTTGGTCCCGCACTTGATTGCCTATGACGTGACCCCCTGATCTTCCTGCAAGTTTGATTAGAGTTGGCCCTTATGAAAGGGGCAGATTCTCGAAATAACTGAGGGACCGAAGGGTCTCAGGTCACCCGTTAATCATTGAATTTGTCCAGCCATAATAGCCACTTTTTGCAGCTTCATACTGCTTGCGTGTTCGCGAGAGTGATAGGGCGCGTGTCGCGGCAAGCGTGTTGGGAGTGTCAACAAAAGTCTGAAGAGCATTTAGGTACGCATTTGGGTCTGCCGCGCTTTCCCTAGGTATAAGGATACCGCCCATGGCCCGCATGTCCTCGGCAATACAACCTCTGTCAGTAGATATGACGGCGCAGCCCGCGATCAGTGCCTCAAGTAAAACAATCGGCTGAGCTTCGTGATAATAGCGTGTCGGAAACACGAAAATATCCAGTGCGCGGAAAAATTGAACTTTTTTGCCCCCAAATATTGGGCCGAGGTATTGAAGGCTGCCTGCCAATCTGTCTTTAGCCTTGTCGATGTATTCCGTTTCGAGTGCGGAACTAGGAGCACCAGCAAGAATGAATTCCACCGGAAGACCTCTTGTTTTTGCAAGTTCAGCAATTTCGATGAACGTATCTAGGCCTTTTTCGAAGCTCAAATTTGAGAGGTGCCCAACGCGAATTGGTGCTTGAGCTTTTATGCGCGGGAGGCTTCTTGCGGCATTCCAGAATTGAGCCGACTGGGCCAAGTTGTGGTTTAGGACATAACCCCTCGGCGTCGTGTACTGAGCGAAGAACGCATCGGCCATCCCCTGGCTCAGGAAAACATGCTTGCTTCTCGGTCCAAGCAGTCGATTTATGGTGCTCACAATGCCGCGTGGTGAATTGATGTATCCAAAGCTGTGGTGATGAAGGGTTACCGGGAGTGCTTTAACGCGGGCAATGAGGAGCGTTAGCAAGGTTAGGAACAATGCGCGGTCGCCTTCGCAAACGTGATAGAGCGTTGCGGGACGGTCTGTTGGCAGAAATAGCAGTTGGCACCAGTATTTGACATACCGCAACACTTTCCACGCTATTGCTGATTTACCTAATCGCGTTCCGTTCACATTCAGACGGGTCACGTGGCCCGGTGCGCGCCCTTCCAAGTCTTTCGCTATCGTAGCAAAGCTCAAAGAGTTGCCCGTCACCGGAGGAGGAAAGCCACCCAACAGATAAATATGCGGCTGCGGTTTGCCTTTTTTCCCGATTCCAGAGCTCTTAAGGGGCATTACGAATTCTCACGCTAGAAATTTTATGGAAAGCGACCCTTGAGCACGCGCGGCCTAAATGCTCAGCCTCTCTGTTGACGCCTAAATAGAAGATCAGCTTGGACTAAATTTCTGGTTTCATCTCCGGTGCTATTGAATCGCCCTGTGCAAGAGAAACCCATCTCCTCAAGATATGTGGTCACGCCGTCGGCAAGTTTCTGGCCCTCGTATAGTTCCGTGAATGAGGCTTCCACATAGATGCATTCGAATGAGTGGATCAGTGCGGACGCACCCTGAAGCACCTCATACTCGAAGCCTTGGACATCTATCTTCAGGAGCGCTGGCCGCGTGAGTGTTTTGATCATTGTGTCAAGCCGCTCGACGGGCACGGTAACTGTACCTACCTCGTCCATTCTGTAGAGTCGTTTTTGAGCTTCCCCGAGTGGCAGCAGCGACGAGCTGTCTGCGCGTGTTGCCAGATGTAGCTCGGCAGTACCTGTCTGAGTACCAAGCGCACACTCATGGCTAGTAACCCGAGAACCTAGAAGATGATCCAGTTTTGCACGTGGACCGGGCTGCGGCTCGAAGCAGTGCAATTCGGCCAGCGGCCATTGGGTTGCAGCAAAGAAAGCAAACTGACCTTTGTTCGCACCGACATCGACCACCGTTTTGAAGTCGAAGTCCTTAAGTGCCTCGCGATGCTCGACGGTCGGTGCGACGCCCTGCAGCAGGGCCGGCCAATAAGCCGGGCTGGAGGCTAGTGCCATGAGTTTAGAGAGCGATGCCATTACATGGCCTATACCTAACGGTTGTTGATTGCGGGTTGGCCAGCTTTGAGCTTATCGGCTTTAACGCGCCTTGATGGAACTGAATCGAGAAATGCGCCTTCAGCGGCGAGCAGGATTGCATTCATGTCCAGGCGAAACATTGCAGCAGCATGTGCCTTCCGGCCTAGCATTTCGCGCTGAAGGCCGTCGTCGGCCAGTTTTTCGAGAGCTATCGCGAATGCCTGTGCATCTCCAGGTGCTGTCGCGACGCCGCAGTCTTCTATTTCGGTTGCAAGCCCACTGCCAGGCGCAGCGGTTGCTACGACGGGGCGGCCGGAGGCGAGCATGCCGGTCAGCTTCGATGGCAGCACAAGGTCTGTGGCACCAGCTTTTTGCGGGAGCATATGAATGTCTGCAGCGCCCAAAAGGTCGTTCAATTTTCCAAGGGGCTGCAGCGGCAGGAGCGAAATATTGGGATGCGTTCTAGCAGCCTGCGCGAATGTATCGCGGCCGGAGCCGTTGCCGCAGATGACAAAGCGAATATCCGTGCGGTGAGCAAGCAACCGCGCGGCATCAATGATGACCTCCATGCCTTGCTTGTTGGCAATATTACCGGAGTAAAGACAAATGATGTCGTTCTCACTTGCATTCCACTGCGCACGATAAGGCGATGGTGTGGTGAGCGGGTGAATGGATGTGACATCCACCCAATTCCTCAGTTCGTGGATATTCTGAGGAGCGACACCTTTTTTTTCCAGTAGCTCAGCCATTTTGGCGGAGATAGTTGATACATGGTCAAAGCGTTTAAGTATCCTGCGCTCGATCCATTTAGCCGTTCGGCGCAATGAGCCATGACTGAGCAGACCCAATTCAAAGGCTGCATCCAGCTCAAAGTCCTGAACGTGAAGCCATGCAACGGCGCCTCCAAGCCGGGCAGCGCCCCATGTGGCGGGTGCAGCAGCAAGGGCGGGGGCAATTCCGATGACCAGATGTGGCCGCCAGCGGGCAGCGATCCACGCAAGCGGTATCGCACTTGTCAGGGCGAATGATGCGAGGTGCAGCAGCCTGTTTGGGCCGCTTGGGTTAGCGGGGACATAGATGGGGCAGCGCAAAATGCGTATGCGATCTTCGGCGTCGCGTACATATTCGCTGGCCGTGTATCCGGCGCGGATTTTCCACTCAGGATAGTACGGAGGGGCAGTCACAACGCGTATGTCATGACCCCTGGCCGCGAGCCAACGTGCCATCTCACTCGTATACTTCGGAATTCCAATCTCATCCGGTGCGTAATTGATGCCATGAATGAGGATTCGCATATTGCCCATAGGATTGCTCAATAGGCACTTGTTTGGAATGGAAGCACGATCATAGTCCGTAGCAGGATCTTTATGTCCAGCCAGAGCGACCAGTTCTCGATATAATAAAGGTCGTACTTGATACGGGCCTCCATTTTTTCAGGTGTGTCGGTTTCCCCCCGTAGGCCATTGACCTGAGCTAAGCCGGTCATGCCGGGTTTGACCCTGTGGCGGTTGGCATAATGGCCGATAATTGTCGCGTAATGTCTGTTGTGGGTCAGCGCGTGTGGACGCGGGCCTACCAGCGACATGTCACCGCGGATGACGTTGATGAGCTGTGGCAACTCATCAAGGCTGGTGCGTCTTAGGATTGCGCCAAGTCGCGTGATGCGCGCGTCATTCCTGCGTGCCTGTTTCACTGTGTTGCTGTCCTCCATCACGACCATGCTGCGGAACTTCAGCATCGTGATGATCTCGTGGTTGAAGCCGTTGCGTCTTTGTTTGAACAAGGCGGGCCCCTTGCTTTCCAGGCGTATGGCAATGGCAATCAGCAGCATCAGCGGTGATGCGGTCACAAGCAGTAGTGTGGCAACAATGCGATCGAAGGTCGTCTTTGCCACCCATGCCCATTCGCCTATCGGGCGTTTGAGGGCTGAGATCAGGGGCATGTCATCAAGGTAGCTGACGCTGGGTGCGGTGCCTTCGATCAGCGGCATACCGGGGCACATGCGAATATCAATGGGCAATACAGCAAGCGTCTCTATCAGCTGGTCCAATCGTGTGCGCGCGCTCATGGGTACTGTAATGATGATTTCGTCGAGAGGTTCCCGCTGGCCGCGGTTAACAAGGTCCTGGGTCGTGCCGATCGGGGCGAGCGTTCCCGTGCCGTTGTCCCTGTCTGGCGAGCGGTCGTCAAAAATGCCGACCAGCACCAGTTCCGGGTTGCGGTTGCACAGGTGTAGCGACAGTCTGTCCGCCACCGGGCCTGCGCCCACAATCGCGACGTGGCGTGCCAGTCCTGCTTGTCCAATAAGCCACATTGCAAGGTGCCGGACGACGACGCGGCCCAATAGTATGGCGGCAGGTGTGGATATGGCCCACAGCAAAACCCAGCCACGCGAAAATTCTTCGGATGTCTTGGTGAGAAAAGCCATCACGATCAGGCTGATGATTGCCAGAAACCAGCCAACAATCGCTTTTTGTAAAGTTGCGTAGCGCGGGCGCAACACGCTTTCGCTGCGGTACAGGTGCAGGTACGCGAAAATACCCAGTGTTATGATGCCTGCAATAAAGCTCAGCCCCAACGTACGCTGAATGTCGATTGTCTCCTGCAAGACGAGGCCTGCATACAGGAACTCAGCAACCACAGCGCTGATGACGATTGCGGCCAGATCAACAAGCGTCACGCTCTCACTGATAACGCGAACCAAAGGGCTGCGGCGGGTCGCACCTTTGGGCGGCACGCCTGATTCAGGTTCACTTTCGCGTTGCCTATCGTAAGCATGGGGCACGTCGTCGGGCGATTGCTGATGTGTCAGATGCTTAGTCATGATCCTTGCGGTCTAAACTGGGCAGGCAGACGATCATTCCCGACCGCTTTAACGCATTGAAAGCAAGCTGTTTTCGTTGCGGAAGCAGAGTATGCATAATCCGGACGAAATATGGAAAGCGAGAAAACGGCATGGGAAGTCTGTGCTTTTCTGTTACGCCTTTGATGCAACATCCTGATAACAGCAAGTCCCGCGCCAACTCGCTCGCCCCTTAATCCTCGCGCGTCGACGTAATAAACAACAACAAGGCTATGTACAATATTATAATTGACATAAGCAAGGTGGGTTATTAGGTAATCCGCACGCGAATTGAGGGGCCTCGGTATTGGGTTGGCCATCAGGCGCATAGTCAGGAGAGTGACCCTTATGGACCGTCTCGACCAGCTTGAGGCGCAGAGCATTTATATTCTGCGCGAGGCGTTTAACCGGATCGACAACATCGCAATGCTGTGGTCGCTCGGCAAAGACTCCAACGTCATGGTCTGGTTGTCACGCAAGGCGTTTTTCGGCCATTTGCCGTTTCCCGTGGCGCATCTTGATACCGGGCTTGAGTTCGACGAGACCTACGCGTTTCGCGATCGCTACGCCAGGGAGTGGGACCTGAAACTCATCAAGGACATGTGCCCGCCGATCGAGAAAATTGACCCCACCCTCCCACCTGCCTCTCGCCTGGCCGCCCGCAAGACGGCCGGCGTGAAGGAGGCGATCGAGAAATACGGCTTCAACGGTCTTATCACCGGCATTCGGCGCGACGAGCAATCAATGCGCGCCAAGGAGCGGGTGTTCAGCCCGCGCGGCTCCGACGGTCAGTGGGATTTTCGCGATCAACCGCCGGAGTTCTGGGATCAGTACAAGACGGACTATCCCGACGGCACGCACATCCGCATCCACCCGCTGCTGCATTGGACGGAGCTTGATGTGTGGCGCTACATCCAGCGCGAGGAAATCCCGCTGGTGCCGCTGTATTTTGCCAGGGACGGCAAGCGCTTCCGGTCGCTGGGGGAAAAAGGCATCACGTTCCCCATCGACAGCCACGCGGCAACGATTGAAGAGATCATCGCCGAGCTTGAAACCATTCGCACCGAAGAGCGGGCAGGCCGCGCCATGGACCATGACAGCGAGGACGCGTTCGAGCGTCTGCGCGCTGATGGCTACATGTAGGCGGGAGAAAAATAATGACAAACCAAGCTGTAAATCTCGCTGCCGTGCCTGATGCTGACGCACTGGCCGCGCGCGTACGTGACTTGTTGCGGATTGTGATTGTGGGCCATGTTGACCATGGCAAGTCCACCCTTGTGGGTCGCCTGTTCCATGACACGGGGTCGTTGCCGGAAGGTAAGTACGAGGCAATTCAGGCCATGTGCGAACGGCGCGGCATGCCGTTTGAGTGGGCGTTCTTGATGGACGCTATGCAGGCGGAGCGGGATCAGGGCATCACAATTGATACGTCGCAGATATGGTTCAAGACCGAGCAACGGGACTACACGATTATTGATGCGCCGGGCCACAAAGAATTTCTGAAAAACATGATTACGGGTGCTGCGCAGTCTGATGCAGCGCTGCTGATTATTGATGCGGCTGAAGGCGTGCGTGAGCAGTCGCGTCGGCACGGCTACTTGCTGCACTTGATGGGTATTCGTCAGGTGGCGGTGGCCGTCAACAAGATGGACATGGTGGATTACGAGCAGGAGCAGTTCGACCTCATTGAGGAAGAATATCGCGACTACCTCACTTCCATTGGCGTGACGCCGACATTCGTCATTCCCGTGTCCGCGCGCGAGGGTGACAACATCGCCGAGCAATCCACCAACATGGCCTGGTACAACGGCCCCACCGTCGTTAAAGCGCTGGATAGCTTCTTGCCGTCAGCGCCTACTGTCGATCAGGCGCTGCGGTTCCCCATTCAGGATGTCTACAAGTTTGACACGCGCCGCATTATTGCAGGCCGCCTTGAAGCAGGCTCGCTGAATGTGGGCGACACACTGGTGTTCTCGCCGTCAAACAAGAGCGCCAAAGTGGCGAGCATCGAAGGGTGGTCATCCAAGGGTACGTTTGAAAACCCGTCGTCGGCACAGGCAGGCGAAAGCGTTGGCGTGACGCTGGATGAACAGATTTTTGTTGAGCGTGGCGACATGGCCAGCCACGTCGAGCAAGCGCCTGTGGAAACGGACGTATTCCGTGCACGGTTGTTCTGGCTTGGCAAAGAGCCGCTTACCGTAGGCAAGACTTACAAGCTCAAACTCAACACGTTTGAAGCGCGCGTCCAGGTGCAGGAGATTGAGCGTATCATTGATACGACGGATCTTTCGGCAACCGATGCGGGCCAGGTTGAGCGCAATCAGGTCGCCGAGATTGTTTTGCGTTCCAAGCGGATGCTGGCGCTTGATAGTTTTGTCGATAGTCCGCGCACGGGTCGCTTTGTGCTCATTGATGGGTACGATATTTCCGGCGGCGGTATCATTTCCATGGAAGGCTATGCCGACCAGCGCGACCTGATTACCCAAAAATCCACCAACATCACCAAGGTCGAGCATGGCATCACGCTTGATGCGCGCGCGGTGCGCAATGGCCACAAGGGTGGCGTGCTGTGGCTGACCGGACTTTCGGGTGCCGGTAAATCTACGCTGGCGGTGGAGCTGGAAAAGCGGCTGTTTGAAAAAGGCATGAATGCATTTGTGCTGGACGGTGACAATGTACGCCACGGGCTCAACGCCAATCTTGGGTTTTCACCCGAAGACCGGGCCGAGAACATTCGCCGCGTCGGCGAAGTGTCTGCGTTGTTTGCGCAGTCGGGCGCCATCGCTATTACGTCCTTCATTTCGCCCTATCGCTCGGACCGTGATCGGGCGCGGGAGGCTGCAGGCGAGCATTTCCACGAAGTGTATGTGGCGGCTGATCTGGCAACCTGCGAAGAGCGTGACCCCAAAGGTCTCTATAAAAAGGCACGGGCAGGCGAGATTTCCGACTTCACCGGCATTTCTGCGCCCTATGAGGCACCGGACAGTCCTCAAGTCACTGTTGATACGTCCACATGCGACATTGAGGAGTGTGTTCAGCAGTTGGTGGACTACGTGGAAGCCAATTTCAGCGTTTGACGCGTTAACCCTTTATCGCTGATGCACGGCTGCATTGATGTGGTATTGTCCCTTTATGGGACACGTGCGCACCATAACCCTGGATGCATCCTGGCAGCAGCAGACTTCTTTCGCTGCGGCAGTATCTGCGCGGCTGGACGAGATGCGGCGCGGGGTTGATGCTGACCTTGCCGCACATGGCACGGGCATCGCCGACAGATATCGCGCACAGCGGGCTGATGCCCTGCAACGCGGTGACTGGTCACTATTCAAAAAGGTTGATGACAAGCTGACATATCTGCAGAGCGTAGCGCGCTCGCCCGCCTGACCTTCTCTTAAGGATCCGGGTTCAAGGTTCTGGAAATTGCTGTGGATATGCGGCACATAGGTGTTTCAGTGTGCGTATAGCGCCAACACCTAGCATCCGGGCCTGCCAATGACACAGAAGACCGCACTTATTTCCGGCATTACCGGGCAGGACGGCGCTTACCTTGCGGAGCTCTTGCTGGGCAAGGGCTACAAGGTGCACGGCATAAAGCGGCGCTCATCGTCATTCAATACCGGGCGGGTGGATCATCTCTATATTGATCCGCATGAGGACGATGCGTCCTTTGAGATGCATTATGGAGACCTTACAGATGCAACCAACCTCATTCGCATTGTGCAGGAAGTGCAGCCCGACGAGATTTATAATCTTGCAGCGCAAAGCCACGTGCAGGTGAGTTTTGAAACGCCCGAATATACAGCGAACTCTGACGCCATCGGTACACTGAGGCTCCTGGAAGCAATCCGCATTCTGGGTATGGAGCAGAAAACGCGCTTCTATCAGGCATCAACTTCGGAACTGTACGGCAAGGTGCAGGAAACCCCGCAGCGCGAAACGACACCGTTTTATCCGCGCAGCCCCTATGCTGCTGCTAAGCTGTATGCCTACTGGATTACGGTGAACTACCGCGAAGGGTATGGCATGCATGCCTCCAACGGCATCCTGTTCAACCATGAAGGCCCAACGCGCGGGGAGACGTTTGTTACGCGCAAAATCACCCGAGCCGTTGCTGCTATTCACCATGGGCAGCAGGAGAAGCTTTATCTGGGCAATCTAGATGCCAAGCGCGACTGGGGCCACGCACGCGATTATGTGGAAGGCATGTGGCGGATTGTGCAGCAGGATGAGCCAGATGATTTTGTGCTGGCCACGGGCGAAACCCATGCGGTACGCGAATTCGTCGAGCTCGCCTTTGCCGAAACCGGCGTGACCATTGAATGGTCAGGTTCAGGCGTTGATGAAAAGGGCAGTTGTGCAAAAACCGGAAAGGTGCTGGTTGAAGTGGACGCGCGCTATTTCCGTCCCACGGAAGTAGACCTGCTTCTGGGCGACCCAACGAAAGCGCACGAAAAACTTGGTTGGTCACACACAACTCCGTTTCATCAGCTGGTGTCTGAAATGGTGGCGGCCGACCTGGCGCTTACCAACTCAAATCTTTGACCCATGGATCTTTCGGGAAAACGTATTTATCTGGCGGGCCATGCGGGCATGGTGGGGTCTGCTGTTTACCGCAAGCTTGCGTCTGAAAACTGCCAGGTGCTGACAACCAGCCGTCGTGATGTTGATTTGCGCGATCAGGCGGGTGTGCGGACCTGGATGGCTGACGCAAAACCGGATGCTGTGATTGTTGCGGCTGCCAGGGTTGGCGGCATTCTGGCCAACGATACTCAACCTGCTGATTTTTTGTACGATAACCTGATGATTGAGGCGAACCTCATTCATTCAGCGTTTGAAGCGCGTGTTGAGAAACTGCTGTTTCTTGGGTCGTCGTGCATTTACCCAAAGCACGCTGACCAGCCGATGCGTGAAAACGCCTTGTTGACGGGGCCTTTGGAGCCTACCAACGAATGGTACGCGATCGCGAAAATTGCGGGCATCAAGATGTGTCAGGCATATCGCAAACAGCACGGCTGCGATTTTATCTCGGCCATGCCCACCAACCTGTACGGCCTCAACGACAATTTTGATCTGAAGACATCCCATGTGCTGCCAGCCTTGATGGCCAAAGTACATGCTGCCAAAACTGCTGGTGACAAGAGCTACGAAGTGTGGGGCAGCGGTACGCCGTTGCGTGAGTTCATGTATGCGGATGATTGTGCTGACGCGCTGGTGCATCTGCTCAAGACATATTCGGGCGACAGCCATGTGAATGTGGGCACCGGGGAAGAAGTGTCGATCCGTCAGCTTGCAGAGACCATCTGCGATGTCATTGGCTTTGAAGGTGAACTTGTTTTTGATGCCAGCAAACCTGACGGCACGCCGCGCAAGCTGATGGACAGTAGTGCATTGCTGGGAATGGGCTGGACGCCGAAAACAGACCTGCGCGATGGCATTGCGAAGACCTACACCTGGTATCTGGAAAACGCCGCCACGCGCCGGGACTAGTGTTTTTGCAGCGTTTCTGCCGTTTTTCGCCGGCGATACATGGCAATGGCTTGTGAAAAGCGTGTTGGGCGTTTACCAAAGATGACAGTTTTGTACCCCGGCCAGGTTGGCATTTTTCAATGCTGCTGCCCGCTCCTCCCCAAGGAGCGAATTCCCAGGATTATCTCGTGACGCAACGATCGGCCTTTATCACCGGTGTAACCGGACAGGATGGCGGTGAGCTTGCGCGTCTGCTGCTTGGCAAGGGCTATCGCGTGCACGGGCTTGCGCGGGCGCCGTCACGGTTTGAGTGGTCACGGGTGGAGGGTGTATCGGGCGCGCGCCAGAACCTCTTTCTCCATAAAGGTGACATGCGTGATGCAGTCAGCATTGCCCGCGCTCTGCACGGTGCCCAGCCCGACGAGATTTATAATCTGGCAGCGCAGAGCAATGTGGGCTTGAGCTTCGAGCAGCCCGACGAGACCTTTGATGTAAATGCCGGAGGCACCCAACGATTGTTGCGCGCGACGCGGCTTTTGGGGCTTGGCGACCGCACGCGCATCTATCAGGCGTCGTCGTCGGAGATCTTCGGGCCAAGTGACGGCCATCCGCATACGGAAGAAACACCGTTTAACCCGTGCAGTCCCTATGCCGAGTCCAAGGTTCACGCCTTTGAGACCATAAAACATTATCGCGACGCGCTAGGTGTCTTTGCCTGCAACGGTATCTTGTTCAATCACGAGGGCCCGCACCGCTGGAAGGGGTTCGTTACCCGCAAGATATCCATTGCGGTAGCGGCTAAGCACCTGGACATTGAAGCCCCTCTGACGCTTGGCAATCTGGATGCCTGCCGCGACTGGGGGCATGTCAGGGATTATGTGGCGGGAATGTGGGCCATGCTACAAAACGATGTGCCTGAAGACATGGTGCTGGCTACCGGTGAAGCGCGCTCGGTGCGCTCGTTTGTTGAGGCAGCGTTTGCCTATGTGGGTCATGATGTGGTGTGGGACGGGCGCGGGTTGGATGAGCAGGGCCGCGATGCGCGGTCAGGCGAAGTGTTGGTGCGGATCAATCCAAAGTTTTACCGCCCCGTTGATCCGCCGATTGCCATTGGCGATGCGTCAACAGCGCGGCGGGTTCTCGGTTGGCGGCCACGCGTCACGTTCCAGCAACTAGTTCATGAGATGGTGCAGGCCGATATTGAGCGGTTGCGGATCTTGGCCGCGGCAGGCGAAGCCCCGTCCCTCGTGGCTGCTGTCGCGGACTGACCGAAGGGAACCGCGACTTTTTGAAGGGGTGCTTTCATGACTGTTTTGGTGACCGGCGGTGCGGGTTATATCGGCAGCCATACCGTGCTGGCTTTGGCAGACCGCGGCGAAGACGTGATCGTCCTTGACAACCTGTCGACCGGGTTTGCGTCCGTCATTCCCGATGGGGTCACTTTCGTGGAAGGCAATGTGAGTGACCGGGAATTGCTGGACCGGGTGATGGGCGACCATGACCTTGATGCAGTGATCCATTTCGCCGGGTCCATTGTTGTGCCGGATTCGGTCGCGGACCCGCTTGGTTACTACCACAACAACACGGTCAATTCGCGCGAGCTCATTGCCGCCTGTATCGCGCATCGCGTGCCACGGTTTATTTTCTCATCGACGGCAGCGGTCTACGGGACCCCTCAAATCGTTCCGGTGCGCGAGGATTCTCCCCTCGAGCCCATCTCCCCTTACGGCGCATCCAAACTCATGACCGAGTGGATGCTTCGGGATACGGCACTGGCGCATGATTTCGAATACGTAGCGCTTCGTTACTTCAATGTAGCCGGTGCCGACCCCAAGGGACGTGCGGGACAATCGACAGCGCGGGCAACCCATCTCATCAAGGTGGCTCTGGAAGCTGTTACGGGCGCGCGCGACCATGTGCAGGTCTTCGGCAATGATTACGATACGCCCGATGGTACCGGCATCCGCGATTATATTCATGTATCCGATCTCGCAGCCGCACATCTTGCAGCGCTTGATCATATGCGCTGTGGCAACAAAGGCGGACCATTCAATTGTGGGTATGGGCATGGGGCCTCCGTTTTGGAGGTGCTCGAGACAGTGCAGCGTGTATCAGGCCGGACAATCGATGTTCGCCACGCACCGCGTCGGGCAGGCGATCCGGCGGAACTCGTCTCTGACGCCACCCGCCTGCGCACACAGCTTGACTGGCAGCCCAAACTCGATGACCTGGCGGTGATCGTCGAACACGCGCTACGCTGGGAAGAACGCCTGCGACAGTCGCCGCCGGTCTGAGCAAGCTTGCATATGCGATCTGTGTTCACGGACCGATTTAACAAAAACAACTGGTCGGGAGGATGGTTGATGGGGGCTCGGCGGGTCGTGATAACCTGGTTAGTGGCCGGGTGTGCGGTTGTTTTCGGGGGCATTGCTGCGTGGGACGCTGTCGGTGAATACCAAGCAGTGCAGATACAGGAACGGTTTGACAACGCGCTTGTCGGCGAACAAGACCAGGCGGCGTTCATGGAACGTGTTTTGGAAGAACAGCCAAGTCCTGTGCTCAAGCCATCCCTTAACCAGCAGGATCTTGGGATCGGCAGGGCGTTGCTTGGACTGTTGGGCAGGCTTGGTGACGAAAGGCGTGCTTTGGCTGCCATGGCCGCTGAACGTCACCTGCGCGCGGCGCTGCGGCGGTTCCCGAATGCGCAGGGTGTCTGGCGCAGCTACGTTGCAGCGCGTTTGGTCTCGATCGGACCTGAGGTGGGCCTCGACCGCGTGGCGCAAACAGCGCTGCAGCTTGATGGGGGCAACCCGTTTACCGCCATCACACTTGTTGAACTGGTCTTGCGATATCCGCAAAACTTTTCGGCAGCCACATCATCCGGCGTGCTGGCCTCGCTGCCCAAGCTTCAAAAGGATTGGCGCATGCGTCGACCGGTGAGCAGGCTTTACGCGACGCTTCACGCCGAGGGTCAGCGCAACATGGCCATGGCATCGGATGATCCCGATCAATTGCAGGCGTGGTCCCGCCGCTATGCACCCTAATCGGTGATGCCGGTGTTCTATTTGTGATCGGCGCTCGACGTAGACTGCGCGACGCCTAGGCCCAGTGCTATGGCAAAGACCAACGCTACCGCGGGTGTCTGCACGCCAAAATCCACGGTGCCCTGTACGACAACCAGAACCGTGGAAGCTATGGCTAAGACCGGGAACATGCGATCACGGCGTCGTGTCAGGATTGCCCAGCTGCAACTCCCAACCAGCAAGGCGATGCTGGCAAACAGAAACACGGTTGCCGGCACGCCGAGTTCGAGAGTCATCTCGAGAAACACACTATGTGCTGCCTCATAATTGGGACCGAAACTCTCTGCGGTGCCAGCGTAGATGCGGAACACGTCGTCAAATGCGCCGTATCCTCCACCCAGCCAGAAATGATCCTGGATGGCTATCGCGACAATCTCATAAATCCGCGACCTGCCACCGAGCGAAGCATCAACCTGTGAGAACCGATCAAAAAGCAGGTCGCCGCTCAACAAGAACAGCACAAATCCCGCTGCAGCAATCGCCCCAAAGCTGCCCACAATGGTTGTCACCGATGCCCGCCGGGCCGCGAAATAAAGTCCGACAAGCGCCAAAACACCCAAGGCGGACGCGGTCGATGCGGCCCGTGACCCGCTCAGGATCAATGCGCTCGACCCGACAATTATGGCGAGTAGCCAGAAACCTCCAGGACCGGTCATATATGAGAGCGCCTCGCGGGCCTTGTCTGCCCGCCTCTGGCGACCGGCAATGATCGGTGCGATGAAACTCAACACTAGTGCTGTTGCAAACACTATCCCCAGGCCTGCATAGACGCCGTAGGTGTTGCGGTTCACAAAGCTTGAAGACAGCGAATCCCGATAAAATCGCTTGTCAGCCCATGCCACGGTTTCGTTGCCCGTGAGATAAACGACAAGCCCGTATACAGCGTAGGCAAATGCGATAATTGCTGCTGCTGCCAGAAGCGTTCGAGCCTTCTTGGGATCACGCGCTTCAATAACAACAATCCCGAATATCCCCGCAAGCCCAAGCAGGCTCAGCAGGTCCTCGATCGAAGCGGCAGGATCAAGCGAGATTGTACCTGTAAGGGGTTCCCCAAGCGCTTCAGCGGTAAGCTGCCAGGCCGGGTGGTGCCACGATACGGGCATGAAGGGGGCTGCCTGGAGCGCAATCCAAAGGCATGCCAACACAAAAAATGCGAGGCTCCAGCTCAAAGCCCTGTTGCCATGTGGTGGCCAACGAAGTGTTGGGCCTTTGGCTATGATGAATCCGGCAAACATCAGCAGCGATGCTGCCGACAAGACGTTTTTCCAGACCGGTTGCACTGATCCAAACGGAAGCGGTGCCCACGCCAGCAAAATGATCACACCCAGTAGCCAGGGCGATAGGCCCCATCGTTCAAGGCTCATCCCGGATGGTGTTACGACGGGTTCGGGCTGAGACATTTTGGCTGCTGACCATGAGCGTGTGACGGGAATGAGCGGCAGTCGCTTCTTTAGTCCCTTGTTGTAACGATCAGGATTGCTGCGCACCAGCCTTCAGGGGTAAGTCATCGCGCCCGTGGCCATCAGCACCAGTTATCTTGGCGGCATGTGATGCCGGGTCATGTAACAAGGGGCCATGTGACGAGCGATCATGTGCCTCGGTGGGCTGGGCCCATAACTGGGCAGCAACGTCGAGCGGATCGATGGCATGGGTTGCCCACCATGTTTTTTCATTTCCGTGGTCGTGGAGTTGTCTGTGGTGGATGGTGCAAAGGGGCACCGTGAACTCATCGCTTACTTTCTGACCAAGACCACGCCGCTGTGCATAAGTTATGTGGTGGGCCTGACTTGGTTTGCGGCCGCAGACGAGGCAGGAGAGCCCGGCTACGTATCGAAGGTGGTTTTTGTCCCGGCGGCGGGGTGGTGCGCCGATGGTCAGTTCTGACTTGTCGATGCGATTGTCACGGGCCGTTGCACTTGGCCCTACGCGCGGAGCCAATTGTTTGGCTGTCTCTGCAAGAACTGCGGACGACTGCGTGTTTTCCTGGTCTGGCAAAGCAGGTGTGCCATCTTGAGTCGGTCGTGACATGAGGAGGTCTTCAAGCCGGTGCTCGTACGTGCGCCGAAGTATTTCTGCGTAGTGGAGGCCCGCCTGGTTTTTGAGGTTTGGCGTCTCACGCACTAGTCGAGATAATTCAGGAAAGTTCAACGCCCATAGGCGCGATAGCAGTCCTAAGTCATCTGTGCCCTGAAGTAGCCTTCGTAGGCCACCGCAATAATCTGCGGCTGCGCGAAACAACCCCAAGCTCGATCCATCGGCGCCGAGCAGCGACCATGGCGGCGAAGGCGGTCGTTGTTCAATCAGCCCTTCTACGTGGGTCAGGCTTGGATCATAGAGACACAACCCGAACTTGTTGCCAAAGGTGGCAAACGCCCGTTTTGTCGCATCGGTCTCGGCCGCTTTCAGCGCGATGTCTTTTGCCTTCGCCTGGATGGTGTTGGTCCCATGACCAACCCCTGTGCCATCGCGGGCAACAGGCCCGTCGGGACTCCACACAGTCACACGTACGCGCGCTTGATAGGCCGCATGCCACGCGGGCTCCTGAAACGATACCTGCAGCGGTTCTAGCAACAGCGTCTCTCGGTCCCACCCGTCAAAGCCGAAGAGACGATTGGCCTGATCCATGACGTGCCATCCTTCCAGGTAGTGGAGGGCGGTCTCACCTTCTGTGCGGATACGGACGTGTTTTGCCGCAAGAGGTGCGGCCAAAACCCGTGTTTGATATCGCGTGAATCCCATTATTTTGTCCTCACGCTAAGGGTGTCGGGCTGGTCAATCACCTGTGTTCCTGGGACCGCCAGCCCTGACAGCACGCGTTCGCGCAGGTCTTTGCGATTGAGTTTGGCGGGTTGGGCAATCCAATAGTCCTCCGGGACTAATTGCTCATCTGTGACCGCGACAGTCGGAGGACAGGGACGCAGGCTGAGCGTTAGGTCAGGCTCCAATATTTTACGGAGCGATGTTTCGCGCATGGCGTCTGCGGCCAGTTCGCGCTTCTTGTCAGCGCGTGTCAGCAGACGGGTTCGCCTGAGCGACATCTCATCGATGCGTGCCTTTAGGGCTGACGCCAACGATTTATCGTCAAGGGATGATCTGATGACCTGTGCAACAAGTTCGGGCAGTGCACTTATCCCTTCGGTGGTATCGCTAAGCGTTTCTTCGTCGGCATCCGGGAATTCTTGAGCAAGCTTTAGGCGAAGCGTCCGGAAGGCGGCCACCGCGTGATCAACATCGATTTTGCGGACTGTTTGCATTTTTGAGCTCCTCGTTGGGTCTGATTTTGGAACTCCATGCATCCATGCAATGCGGCCAGCATCCAGTCATCTGGTCACGAAAGCAGGGGACAAAGGAGGGGATAAGCAGTGGGTTTGTGCGATTGTTGTTGACTGCGCCAGCGCTCTCGCGCGCATTGGTGAGGCGTCAGTGAATCAGCACTACAACCTCTTTAGTCACGACGTCGATTTTGATGCTGTTGGGCTTGGGTGTGGCTTGCGAACAATAGGGGTCACGATAGGCGCTGGATGATGTGCGCTGTGGATTCGGATATTTCGAAAGTGCGTGGTCGCAGAAAGGAGGGGGGCTGCCGCGGTGCTTATCTGCTCCCTTTAACCTAAAACTGCCGGATCAGGCACTCAGATATGGCACTTTTGCGCCGATTTCGCGCCTGTCATGCTTTTCGTGTTTGCACTCCCTTAACCTTCTGATCTACGGTCCGGGGCGGGGATCAGTCACGGGGAATGCCTGATACGTGCAGCAGACGAGGTGCCGAATGTCGGCACCGGGCTAGGGGACGCCGAATGGCACGTAAAACGCACAAGAACTC
>NZ_JAVJSC010000006.1 GCF_040219635.1 Pyruvatibacter sp. | reverse complement strand
AAAATCGGCCGCATGGGCACCTGCGAGGGCAACAACGGGTGTGCCGGTCAGCCCCACATTCGACGTCCCTGTGGCGTTCACCGTGAAGGTGCGGGCCACCTGGCCGCCGGTCACATCTGTTGATCCAAAGTCCGTGTGATCTGCCACAGATGGCGTTGCATCTCCGATCGCAATTGTCTGGCTGTTGCCGGTAATGGCAATGTCCGGTGTGCCGTTGATGCCCGTGCCCTGGATAATGAATCTGTAAAAGGCTTCATCAGCGTCGTTGTTCGGAATGTTTACGCTCACATTGGCCACCTCCTCATACGCCGGGTCGAACTGCAGCGTGAGCGTTGCGGTTGCGCCGGGCGCGACCGTCGTGTTCGATGGGTCCGATGTCTTTGACCAGAATGTCTCTCTGGGGCCAGTAATGGTGATCACACCAAGGTTCAGGTTCGCGGTGCCTGTGTTCTGGATGATGAAATTCCGCGACACCTGCCCCCCGCTCACCTCGGCCGAGCCGAAATTCGAGCCGTCTGCCACCTGCGCAAAGTTGTCGCCGTTGAGAATCGTGATGCCGTTGCCGGTGACATTGATCTCCGGTGCGCCGCCGGTGCCTGTGCCGGTAATGGCGAAGGTATAGGGGCTTTCATCCCCATCATCATTGGCGATGGAAAGCGTGGCGTTGGCAGCGCCGTTTATCAGCGGGTCAAACGCCACGGTGAATGTGGTGGAGCCGCTGGCGGCTACACTTGTCGCCGGCTGGGCGGTCACTGTAAAGCGGGCGGCGTCCGCGCCTGAGACGGACACGGCGTTGGCCCCCAGGGTCAACAGGCCCGCACCGGTGTTTTCAATGGTGAAGGTGCGCGTGCCCGCTGCCGCTGACACGCCGACACTGCCAAAATCCGTGTGGTCCGCGGTGGTGGGCGTGGCATCACCGCTGGTGATGGTCTGGCCGTTGCCGGTGACGTTGATTTCGGGCGGAACCGCCGTGCCGGTGCCCGCAATCGCAAACGTATAGGGGTTCTTGCCTGCTACGTTGTTGTCGATGGAGACGGTGGCCGTGCGCAGGCCAGCTGCTGATGGATCAAACCTCACCACAAATGTGCGCGCGAAGGTAGAGATCGTGGCGTTGGCGGGCTGAGAGGTTACAGAAAAATCGCCTGCATGCGCCCCTGAGATAGCGACAAGGGGGGTGCCGGTCAGACTTGCATTGGCCGACCCGGGGTTCGTCAGCGTGTAGGTGCGCGCCACCTGACCGCCAGTGACGCCCGTCGAGCCAAAATCCGTGTGGTCTACGACAGAAGGGTTGACATCACCCGAAGCAATCGTCTGACCGTTGCCTGTTACCGCAATGTCAGCAGTGCCATTTATGGCCGTACCTTGCAGAGCGAAGCTGTACGTACTCTCATCCGCGTCGTCGTTGAAAATGAAGAGGTCGACCCTATCAATAGACTCGAAGTCCGGATCATACCGCACAGTCACCGTGGTTGTGCCACCAGGGGCGACTGTCGTGTTCGCCGGATTGCTGGTGATCGTGAAACTACCAACACTATCAAGAGTAACCGTGCCCAAATTCAGATCGGCGCTACCGGTGTTCTGGATGACGAAGCTGCGTGACACCTGCCCACCATCAACATTGACGTTGCCAAAATCCGTCCCGTCAGCCACCTGGGGCATCGTGTCACTACTGAGAATCGTGATGCCATTGCCGGTGACGTTGATCTCCGGCGCACCGCCGGTGCCGGTGCCGGTGATGGCGAAGGTGTAGGGGTTCTCGTCGGCATCATCATTGGCGATGGAGAGCGTGGCATTGGCGGCACCGTTTATCAGCGGGTCGAACGCCACGGTGAAAGTCGTCGAGCCGCTGGCGGCAACACTTGTCGCCGGCTGGGCCGTCACAGTAAAGCGGGCGGCGTCCGCGCCGCCGACGGACACCGCATTGGCTCCAAGCGTGAGTGCACCCGCGCCGGTGTTTTCAATGGTGAAGGTGCGCGTGCCCGCTGCCGCTGACACGCCGACACTGCCAAAATCCGTGTGGTCTGCTGTGGTGGGCGTGGCATCACCGCTGGTGATGGACTGCCCGTTGCCGGTGACGTTGATTTCAGGCGGAACGGCAATGAACTGAACACTCGCCGAGGTGAGTGTGATGGTGCTTCCGTTTCTGCGAAAGACCACGTTCATCCTGCGGTCGGACGCAACGGGCGCGCCGGGGTTCGCCGAATCCCACTCAAATGTGGCCCCAAAGTCGGTGGCATCCGCATATCCGACAACCAGACAACTTCCCACCGGACCACGATTGCCGTTGCCGTCTCCAAAGTCACACACTCCGTGGCCGTTGGCAGCAACCGAGCCGACGCTGACGCCACGGGTGGCGCTTGCTGAAGTCGCGCCTCCTATCGCTTGAAATGTCAGAGCGCCAGCTTCGCCAAGCGAACCAGACACCCCATCTATGGTGCATGAGTTTGTTACCCTGCTGTATTGGACACGCCCGACTCCCCCCACAACCGGCCCACCGGTGCAGGCCACCACCTGCGCCTGGGCGGGCGTAACGGGTACTGCTGTTGCACCCATGGCGACGATCACCAGCAAAAAGACCGGTAGAGCGGCCGCAATTCCCCGTGCCGCCACCCCCCAAACTCTCCCGGCCCATTCGCCAGACGAATGACCCTCATTCATCACAGTGATACCCCAGCCACTCACACGCCTTGGAGCCGGCACACAAACCCCCTGATGCGCCTTAACTCCTTGTTAATGGGTACCTAAGCGGTTGCGCCGGGTGGTGGGAAATTCAAAGTTGCGATATGAGTCATTCAAGGGATGAATGACCGGAGACAACAATGAAGCTTGATCTCAATCTGCTGCAGATCTTCGATGCCGTGTATGAGGCTGGCGGCATCACCCCGGCGGCCAGGAAGCTGGGGCTGACCCAGCCCGCCGTGAGCAATGCGCTCAAGCGCCTGCGCGACCATTTGGACGACCCGTTGTTTGAGCGCGTCGGCAACCGGTTCGTGCCCACCGAAGAGGCGACGCGCCTCGCGCCGATCATTCATGAAGCGCTGCTGTCCATCGACAAGGGCATAGCGGCGGTGGAGCCGTTTGACCCGGCAAAGAGCACCCGCAACTTTTCAATCGTGGTGCCTGATGCCGCCGAGCCGTTGATCCTCAACAGGCTGTTGCAGCAGACGATGGATCAAAGCCCGGGCATCACCTATGACGTGAAGCCACTTTGGGGGATCGACTTCGACCAGGAGCTTCTCGACAAGAACATCGACATGGGGCTGTCGGTGTTTGCACAGCATGCCGACAAACTCAGGACGGCCTATCTGATTGACGATGAGGCCTGCATCGTCGTGCGTGCCGACCACCCGGTTTATGGCGACCGCGATGAATTCACGCTGGAGGACATGGAGAAAGTGGGGCTGATTACCATCGCACCCCAGTTGCGTGCGCTGACCCACCTCGAACACGAACTGCAAGCCCGCAACGTGAAGCGACGGTTTATCGCCATCGTGTCGCGGCTGTGGTCCATCCCTTACATTGTGGCCACCACCGACCTTGCCGGCGCCCTGTCACGGCGCATGGCAGAGACATTCGCGGACCGGATGGGCCTCAAGATATTCAGCCTGCCGCTCGACCGCCCAATGCACCAATGGTACCTGGTGTGGCACGAGGACCATGACGATGACCCGGCGCACACATGGCTGCGCACACAAATCCTCTCGATCTTTGCCAAAACAAAAGCCGCGGACACAAAATAAAGCCCACACAAGGCAACCTGATCCGGGAACAGTCGCCTGTCCGGCCCCGCCCGTCCGGCCCCGCCCTGTGCCCCGGCCTATGCCGCACCATGTGTCACGTGCTAAAAAGCAAGGTGAAAGCGCATCACATCACGCGCAACCCGAAAGCCCATAGAGGGCGACACACAGGCGGGCGACACACAGCATGAGACTTGTTAGCGACGACATTCTGACGGACACCGGCAAGGCGCGGCCGACTTTCGATGCGGTTTATCCTGAACTCCAGGGCTTTGAGCTGTGGAACCCGGCCTCGTGGACCGGCGGTCATCCGCATGATTTTTACACACAGATGCGCGAGACGGCGCCCGTCATGTGGTCCGGCGTGCGCAAGGGCGGCGACGGGTTCTGGTCGGTAAGTCGTTATGCAGACCTCAAGGCGGTTGAGCTTGCGCCGGACGTGTTTTCGTCGGAGCGCGGCAGCATCAATTTGGGTGTGGCCCCCAAGGACAAATGGAAGCCTGAAAAGCTGGTGTCCGCAGCGCTCAACGCGCTCATCAATCTGGATGCACCGCGCCACATGGAGATGCGCATTCAGCAGATGGACTTTTTCTCGCCCGCCTATGTTGCAACATTGCGCGACAAGGTGGCCGCCAAAGTGGATGCGCTGCTGGACGACATGGAAGCCCAGGGCCCCGAAGTGGATATGGTGCCGATATTCTCAGAGCAGTTGCCGCTCTACACGCTGTGCGAAATGCTGGGGGTGGACGAGGAAGACCGCCCCAAGATCCAGTACTGGATGCATTACCTTGAATTGGCCAGCCAGTATCTGACCAACCCGTGGCAGGTGATTTTGAAACAGCCGCTGTTTCCGTTCCGCTTCTTCAAGGCGGTGGAGGAAATGTTTGCGTATGGCGAGCGCATCATGGCGGACCGGCGCGCCAACCCGCGCGAAGATCTGCTGACGGCCATCGCCCACACCAAGCTCGACGGCGAGGAATTGCCCCAGGAGTTTCTGGACGGCTCATGGCTGCTGATTATTTTTGCCGGCAACGACACCAGCCGCAATTCGCTGTCGGGCACTATCCGGTTGATGACCGAGTTTCCCGATCAGCGGCAGATGGTGCTGGATGACCCGGCGCTGATCCCGCGCATGTCGCAGGAAGCACTGCGGATGATTTCCCCCGTGCGCCACATGCGCCGCACTGCGGTTCAGGAAACCGAACTCAACGGCCAGCGCATAGCGAAGGACGAAAAAGTGGTGCTGTGGTATGGCGCTGCCAACCGCGACCCGGAGGTGTTTCCCAACCCGGATACCTTCGACATGATGCGCGACAATGTGGACAAGCATCTGGCGTTCGGCCACGGCGTGCACAAATGCCTGGGCAGCCGCGTGGCACAGATGCAGCTACGGCTTTCCTACGAGCGCATGCTGGACCGGTTTCCCAACATCACCTGGACCGGCCACCAGCGCGTGGCCCCCAATGCGTTGGTTCACGCGATCTCAAGCCTCAGGGTCAATCTGTATGGCCCAGGCGGAACCCGCCCGACGCAGATTCAGGTGCGCGCGGCGGACTAGTTGATTTAAGCGGCTGCAGAAAAAGGTGCTCTCCCCTTTGCATCACTAAGCTGAGCAGGCTTGGATGATCAAAGGACTCAGCCGCCAACCGGATGAAAGTTAGGTCTCAGGTCAGGCTTGCTGGCGGGTGCGTCGCGGTCAGAAGGGCCTCCTCCGTCGTTTTCTGCGGTCTCATGAAGCCCATGGGATCGTTGGTCCAGGCAGCGAATGCGTGTGGGTCGTCGGCCGATGGTATCGCAACTTGGTACGTGAGCGGAAGAAACGCGGTCAGTGCGATGCGGTAGAGCGGTGCGGCATATTCGAAGATCGTCCGCTGCGGCGTGGGAAGAACGAGTTTGCTGCGCTCGACGTGATTGCCGTGCAGGAAGTCGTTTCGGCAATCGTAGAGCATCTGGCAGAGCCAGGACGCCAGCGTGCGCTTCTCCTTGGTCGTTTCGCCCGGGTCATACACGAGTTGGCCGCTCTCCGCCTTTGCCCAGCACGTCCGCTCAATCATCTTGATCACTTTGTCGCGGTTGGCCCGGCCGTTTTTGCCTGGATGCACGAGAATCTCGAAAGCGCTGACCCAGAGGGAAACGACCCGCCCGACGTCGTAGAACGTCGTCTCCGTCCCGGCGGGCAGGAGCGAGGCGTGATACGCCATGTTGAGCGAGCGCATCAGAGCGACATTCTCCCAGGCGGGTTCATCCATTTCGTAGCGCCGACGCCAACGCGCCATGAGTTCGGCAAGGAGTGGTTGATCGATGTCGTTTTTTCCGATTGATGTTCGAAACAGGGTTGGCGACGATTGGCCTTTGAACCGGGAAAGCTTATGCATGCCGAGTATCGCCGGTGTGCTGCCAATCACGTCCTCGTAGTGTCGGTCGAGCATCCACGGATAGATCGCGAAAGCCTCGCCGAAAAGCACGCGATGCCCAGGGGGTGTATGAGTTGCAACGCCCGGCCATGGGTGATCGTGGCGAGCGCGATGAGATCACGGAAGCTGGCAAGAGCCGTGATGTCGCGAAAGTTCGGCGGCGCATCCTTGTTCAGGAGCAAGACCGAGGGCTCGAACTTCTCTCCGAAATTATCCGCGAAGCGGTTGAGGAATCGTCTGAACGAGGGATGCGCCTTCTTGAGGGCCGTAACGCGAGGGTCATTCGCGGGCGCGAGCGCCGCGATCTCACAGCCGATGGCAGCTTCCAGCGGAATATTCGGTAGGACGAAGACCGGCGTCCAATCTGTGGCGGTCATATGCTATTCCTGTCACGCTGTCGTATGTCCTCTGGAGACATCACCAAGAGTGGCGCAATCAGCGCGTTGGTAATTTTCGTATGGTGATCCCGAAACTCTTCTGCCACAGGTTTTTGGACGTTGGGTGCGTCTAGATTGCGCCCTTGGCTGGTGTGGGCAATTGTTGCTTTTCTGATCTCTTCAATGGCCGCTACACCCAAGAAGTACGCACGCGAAAAGTGGCCGTGGTCCAAAAGCAGACGGGCCTCATTCGCCAGCGCGTCCGCATTCTGGATAGCAGCATTCCGATATGCCTCAAGAATCTGACGGGTAAATGCTACTGCCGTTCTTTTTTGGCTCATACTGAGTATTCAACAGGAGTATTCCACGGATTTCAAAAACGCTATCTATGAGGCGCGCCGGCGCAATCTAAATGGCGCGCTGTAGCGCGCCAGTTAGTTTGCGTAGCCGCGCAACATAGATCGCGCTTTTGAGATCTGTGGAAAACGTCACTCAACGGTTGGACCACCACAGACTACCTGGACAATTTTCGTGGACGAGATCATTTGGAGAGCTCGACGATAATTGGATCGAGGTCGGTCTGTGGTATCGTGGCAAGGCCCATTTGATTGAACAGGTCTTGCCCAATGCCCTGGGTTGTCATGCTTCCCGGCTTGACGTCTGTTGGGCCAAAGGCCGCCTCTCCATTGAAACTAATCAGTGACCGACTGTAGAGGTCGATACACTCATACAGGAGTTCATAGAGCGCTTTCTCGAAATTCCCGTGTCCCCGATAGTCGCTTTGCCTCAAGCCATATTGGCTGTTCAACGCCGCGATTTTTAGAATGCACAGCTGTCGATACGTCAACTGTTCCGCCGTCTTAACAATCTGGTGGGCAAGCCCCGTGCTGATTTCAGGTTCGAATGCGAGATTCGCGATCAGGAAAGCCATGTAGGGAATTTTTTGTTCTTCAGCCTCCCGCTGACATTTCAACAGCACGCTTTCCGCAACTTCGTCGGCATCGCTACGACCATTGCGCGTCGGCTGAAAGAACCCGTCTTGCCGAAGGCTTTCGCCATGATTTAGTCGGCCTTGAATTTTCGATGCGGCAATTGCAAGAGCACCACCCACCCGAACTTTTTCGCGAGATCCTAACACTCTTTCGGCTACTTCTTCACCAAGCCCGCGCAACGCGTGAGCAGCCAATGTGCCTCCAGCTCCGCCTAATGCGGCACCAACTGGGCCTGCGGCCAGAAACCCAAGTGCGCCGCCAACTGCGGTGCCGGCTATGTCGGAGCCAGCGCCAATAACTGCGCGTATTTTGTCGTCACGGCCACCTTCGTGCTCATCATCATTCTCTGCCATCGAGGGTTATCTCCTGAAATTTCAATATTCGAGCGCAATTGAGATTGTGGCCACGCAAGTCTTGCACATGATCGACTTTGGATTAACATTCGCAGACCGAAGTGGCCGCGGTCTGTCATACGGCCCCGGTGGACAGGGCAAACAGCCCAGCCCTCACGGAGGGGACGGGGCACCCCGATGCGGCCTCGCCAGGCGCCGCTGGAATACCATTCAATCACTGTTTGAGGCGCCACAACTCGCCGCCGAGAGCTTAGCAGTTCATGGGCACCAACAAGGACTATCAGCGCAGGCGACAGCTGGCGGACCTGACTTTCCCCTGCCGGCTGACATTCGACGCGCCGATCATTGCCGTCGCTCAGATGGCCGAGGAGGCGGATGCCAGCTTTGGATTCACCCACGTGCTGGAGCAGCGCATAAGCTTCTATTTTGCATCGCCAGAGCGGATGATGCGGTTCGTCGAAAAGTTCAGCCCCGACCGTGTGCCCACCAATAGCGAGATGATTGCAGCGGGTCGCGGCCGGGAGGCGAAGTCCCATTGGGTTAGCATCAAGATACCCAACTAAAACGAACAAGAATTCCCGCCAATGGCGGACCCCGGCGACCGACTCATATTGAATGATCGAGAATTGGACATGGATATGGTCCTACTGGCAGCAAAACCTCAGAGAAGTTCCCAGCCGCCCGGGAGTGTTCTGGCTGGCGCTCGACCGGCATTCTTCAGCCTATTTGCTAGCCTATCACCCAATCAAAAGATTGCTAGAAAGTTGATATGAGCAACATCAGATTGTCTAGAGCGCTATGCGCAGTGGTGGGAGAAATCCTTACAGGTTCACATGCGACGCTCGACGCACTCTTTCAGTCGTCAGGAGCTCCAGGAGACCCACCTGACCTTTCACACAATTCGAAATGGAAGGAGTGGCTTTTTAGAGCCGGTCTGGATGAAAACGTCGACAGTCTGTCTGTCTTGGGAAATGTTCTCGAGGAATTTATGGACTGCACTCCTTCCGATGATGATGCGCGTCAACAATGGGAAACTGATCGTGAGCGTGTCGTCGAAACTCTTGAGCAGAACGGCTTCCGATACTTTCAAGGTGGTCAGGTTCTTCCTAATGGAACATTGCCTGAAGAGGACGCGCCACTACCCAGCAGTACGCAACCGAAAATACGGCCGAGTTCCATTGAGGACCTGTTGCGGGTTCTGATCAACGGATTGCCTCGAGCAATGTCTCCGCTGGTGCATAGACGTAAGAATTCAATCGCGCTCTCCTTCTCGTCTGAATATGACATTCAGGACCTTTTCCATGCACTTCTTCGACCTTGGGTATCTGATATTAGGGCAGAAGAATTCACACCCAGCTATGCAGGCTCGAGCACACGCATGGACTTCCTTCTCCCAAAGCACTCACTTGTCATAGAAACAAAATTGGTGAGAGATAAGTCTCACGGGAAAAAGGTTGGAGACGAACTGATCATCGACCTCGATCACTATCGGGTCCATCCTGATTGCACACAGTTATGGTGTGTCATCTATGATCCCAATCGTTACATAGAAAATGCTGGAGGGTTGATTGAAGACCTCGAGGGAGAAAGCAAAAATAGCAAGGGTTCACTGGGCACTAAGGTCTTCGTGATTCATTAGGATGACTTACACCCCAACCCTCATCCATCATGTTTTGCGGGGACATGAGCGCATTGCGCCAGTGTCGGGAGGCACATCTTTTGGTCTGTGGTCGCGGCGGTTTCTAGTTTGCCTCTGGGCGCCGGTGCCTGCAGAACGGCTTGTTAAGAACCTCCACCGGACAAACACAACGCGTCCTGAATGCTCCGATGACGCGTAACTGCTAGAATCCCCAATTGAAAACACTGACATGCGTTCAGATCATCGCTTTATGCTGGACACTATCAGCTCTCCGACCGGCTTGCGGGCCTTGGGACTTGTGCCCACCGTGCGCGCGACACGCACCTTTTCCTGTTTGAATGCCTTGAAGACCGCGCGCGTATCCGGCGTGTCGTTGATGGATAGTATGAAGCGCCCCTTGAGCCCTGCGAGCTTTGCCGCCAGCCGTTTAAAGTCGTCCCGCGCGAATACCTTGCCATAGTCACCCTCAGCGCCCCAGTAGGGCGGGTCCAGATAAAACAGCGCGCCCGGCCGGTCGTAGCGATCGATGAACGCATCCCACGGCAGGCATTCAATGACGACACCCGACAGGCGGGTGTGCAGCTCATCGAGAACCGGGCCGAGTTTCGTAATATCAAACCGTCCCGGCCGATCCGGCGACACGCCGAAGCTGCGCCCGGCAACACGTCCACCAAACGACGTGCGCTGCAGGTACAAGAACCGAGCCGCACGCTCAAGGTCGGTCAGGGTGTCGGGGTCCGTGCTCAGCAGACGATCGAACTCAGCGCGCGTCGTCAGCTGAAAGCGCATCATCTCAATGAAGGGCACATAGTGCCGCTGCAGGATGCGAAAGAACGTGGACACGTCCTTGCTGATATCGTTGATCACCTCGGCCCTGGGCTGGGTCAGACGCTTGAGGAAAACGCCGCCCATGCCGACAAACGGCTCGGCATACAACACATGAGGAATGGCCTCGATGCGCTTCACCAGGCGGACAGACAGGTTTCTTTTGCCGCCAATATACGCAGCAGCGGGACGCGCCGGTTTCACCGGCTTTCGGTCGTGGATCGACTCCATCAACAGACTCGCTCAACATGGCCCCGCCGCGATCGCGGTGGCGGGACAGAAGGGGCGTAGCTGGCCCCGATGTGGCAGCTCCATACTGCCGGTTCGGTGTGTTGGCGCACACCGGCCCCCGTCTAAATCAACGGGAGTTTCGTAATGTCTGACCAGCCCCAGAAACCGACTGTCTCGGAAGCCCAATTCAACATCGCGCGAGGGCAGATCAGCATCATGACTCACCACGCCGGGCGGGTTATGGCCGGGACCGGCGCAACCCTTGCCCTTGTTATCGCGAACATTGGCCACTTCGCCGACCGGCCTTGGCACCCGATCCCTCTCATCCTTATCTTGATCCCTGCGGCGCTGTCGCTGCTCTTCGCCTTTCAGGCTGACACCGGGCTCCGGGGGCAAGCGGTGCTTCTCAACCTGGCTAAAAGCGGAGACACGGTGGAGCCAGCCGATGCAATGGCCGGCTGGGGCTCGCAGAGACCAAGGTTACGCAAAATGCTGAGCACCTCCGGCGTCGTCATGATGGCAAGTATTTCCAGCGCCGTGCTGTTGATCATTCTCCTCGAGATATTTGCCTAGCGCTCACGCCGGCCACAGCGTGTCGTCACGCACATCTTCAGGCAGCGGGTCCATGACCTCGATCTCGTTTGAGCGCGCGCGCACTGCTGCTACCCACGCCCAACGGGCATGCAGGTCGTCCGACAGCTGCTGTTGCTCAGCTGTCCAGTTGGCCCGGCCGACGTCGGTCAACGCGGCCGCCCGTGCCAGCATGTTGTGCTGCTCCCATTCAGGATAGCGGGCCAGAATGCGGCGGCCGGCTTCAACCTTCACAGCCATCACCTGGGCTGCGTGCAAGTGCGCTTCGCAAGCGGCCTGCACCGCTGGCCAGTCCAGCGCGCCGAAATCCACAGCGTTCCAGTTTTCAAGCCGCCCGTCGCCATCACGCGTGATCCACAGATAATCAATATCCTGCCGGATGCCGGGATGCAGTGTGGCGAGCACATCATCAATGAAATCAAACTTGTCCATGCTATCGCTCCAGAAGCCGGGCTGTGAAAATGTCGTATTCAGGCCAGGTCAAAAGTGTTGATATTGACGTTCGAAATTGCACTTCCGCTGTATCGCCCGTCGCCAGCCCGCGGATGGTCTCAAAAATTAGACTTCCCAAATTGACTTGAAATCTGCGCGACCGCATCAGCCCCGGTGCCAGTTCCGCACTGGCATTTTTGAACAAGGTTGCCTCAGCTCGCCCGGCTGTCCCCCCGCCCGGAGCAACCGGGTCGAAATACATACCCGCCTCGATGTGCCACAGCCCCGAACACGGCGCCGCAAACCCAAACGTTGACGCCAGCACACTGAAAGCCTGCGCATTGCTGCTGCCGGTATCCTGATTTGTCGTGCCGGCGCTCCACGATGTAGTGCTGTTGGCCCAGGCCGCACCGCCGCTTCGGGTGCGGCGCAGATACAGATGCTCCGGCGCGGGCTGCTGCATGATTTCACACAGCCACACGGTCTTGGCGGGCAGTTCCACCGCCGTAAACCGGAAAGTCTCGCCACCGCCCAACAGATAAAGCCGGTCGGTTTCGGTGCCGCGATAAAGGATTTTGTCAGCCGCGACCGCCGTATCCACATAGGCCGTCTGAAAGCCTGACGGCGCGCCGATCGCATGGATAATGTGCGTCCAGCCGTTGTTCACATCATCAAGCTCCGGCAGGCTGATTGTCTGTGCGGGCGCATCCAGATCAAGCAGCGACCCGCCGCCGTCATGCCCGACGATCAGCGAAAAAGCGTTTGCGCGCGAGGTGTAGGCCGCCGCCACAGCCCCCAGGGCCACCCGCGCTGCCAAAGGTGCAAGCGTTTCGTAAGCCGTACCGCCATCGTTGCGACGCAAAAAGCCACCGGCGTCCGGCGCCGCAGGCAGGGTTGTTTGGGCACTGATGGCCTGCGCTGTACGCAACGGCGACATCAGCTTGTCATCGGCCGTCCCCTCCTCGGCTTCCGCCTCACTGGCCAACCTTTCGTCGGTGGCGTGCTCGACCGCCTGTGCCGTACGCAGCGGCGTCATCAGCTTGTCGTCGGCCGTCCCTGCCTCGGCTTCCGCCTCACTGGCCAACCTCTCGTCGGTCGCGTGCTCAACCGCCTGTGCCGTGCGCAGCGGCGTCATCAGCTTGTCGTCGGCCGTCCCCGCCTCGGCTTCCGCCTCACTGGCCAACCGGTCATCAACCGCCTGTTTATGGCGCAGCGGCGACATCAGCCTGTTGTCGGCCGTCCCCGCTTCGGCTTGCGCCTGGCTGGCATAGGTCAGCGACCCCGCTGCCGCTACAGCATCGTCTTTTGCCGCAACGGCAACATCACGGGCATCCGTCGTGACATCCCGCGCGGCCGTCGTCACATCACGCGCTGTTTCGGCATCATCTTTTGCCTGCACAGCAACCGCCGCCTTGTCGCCTGCCTCCTGTGCGGCCACACCCACATCCGCGAGCGCTGCGGGAAAATTGACCCGGTGCCCGTCGGCACCCATACCGCCGGGATTGGTGGCGCCGTTCACCGGGTCCGAGTTCCAGTGCCCATCCTTCAACCTGTCAATGGATTGTTGAACGGTCATGAAATCACCTCTTCAATTTGCAGCTGTGTTGAGTGGCCGGCCGCACGGGGCACCCGGTCGGGAAGCTGTGCAAAGCGACCCAGAAAGGCTTCGCGAAAAAGGTTTGCCGTATCACCGGGGTCAGGCACAAAAACCACCGGGTCTTCAATGTCGTTGCGCGCAGCCGCATCCTGAAAAATCACCGCCTCGTTCTTGCTCAGGGCGTCGTAATCAACGCGGATCACCCGCTGCAGCGGGCGGCGGTCAAACACCGCCCGGCCGGATGGCGTTTCATCCCTGAGCGTGCGCGTGCGCAAACCGCGCGGGGTGCCGAAATTGAAATTGAACTCCGGCTGCACGCCACCGGCGGCAAACAGATGGCCGATGTCCAGCGCAAGGTCCGGGTTGGACGGGTCCAGCACTTCAAGGCGTGCGTGGGTTGCCTGCACCGGCGGGTCCAGCAGCACAAACACATTGCGGTTATAGGGCGCGATGTCCCCCTCTACCGGCTGGCCGGTCCACCAGTTTTCTTCTTCCCAGTCAAGCGCCGCCGACGAAAACAGCGACGGGTACGCCTGCACCCATCCGCTGTCATATTGAGGCGCGTCAAAACTGTCTGACTGCGACAGCCGCAGACGGTAGGTGGCACCCGACGTGATGTTGGTGGCCAGCGCCGCAACGATCGACAGCTTGCGCACCCGCCCGAACGCCACATCAAACTGCGTATCGTCCGTATCAAGACTGGCCGAGCGCGCCGGCTGCGAGGCCAGCAGCGGCGTCTTCATGTTGTCGAGCGGCAATGCGCCCGCCCAGCCGCCGCCCGACAGCGTGGCGTCAAGCGCGAAGTTGGTCGAATAAAACCGTCCCTTGCGATCAGCCATCAGCCATACACCCTCAAGGTCATCAGATGGCGTTGCGGCGACGTCGGCCGCACCGCCATCAAAATCATGTCCGCATCAATGCCGGCCCGCGCGTCAGTCACATGCACCTCGCTGCCCAGCTCAAGCGCCAGCCGTGCAGGCGTCATCTCGCACTGGATCAGGAACGCTTCACGAGGCGTGCCGTCGGCACGCGGCCCCAGCAGCGCCAGCACGTCGTCGGCCAATGCCTGGGCCTCCGCAGCACTTACCAGCCCGGTCAGCAAATCCACCGAATAACTGTCCGGCCAGCGCGCCTTGGTGGTGGCACTCACAGCGGTCGCGCGCCGCCATTCGCGCGACACATAGGCTTCCCGGTCCGTGCCGTGCACAGACGCCTGCATGTCTGCGCGGCGCATCACCGTGTAATTGCGCGCATAGAGCACAGACACCTCGCCCACCGGCACGCCGCTTTCCGCCTGGTCGGGCGCAATATCAATGATGTCGTCATCCAACAGTGTCAGCACCGGGTTGCCCGCCGGTGCCCGCACTACGGCCACCTGCCACGTGCCCGTGCGGTCCGGCAGGGCAAAGCCGCCGATCGAGGCTGCAAGCGCGTCAACGGCTTCCAGCGCCGTGACCTCGGTATCAAGCCACAGACCCATTTTCTGCGTCGCGTTCAGTGTGCCGAAGGAGGCACCGATGGCAGTCCCGGTAATGCCCTTCATCGCCAGCACCCGCTTGATCAGCGGCCCGGCCGTGTCGTCATAGCCATCACCAAAAACAGTGTCGGCCGCGCCCTTGAGATCATAGGTCACGATATTGGCCAGCACGCCGCCGCGCTTCACCAGACCGCGCGCCCGGTCGTCTTCATATTCGGTAGCGGTCAGCGCCACGTCATCAAACGCGACTCCGGTGGATGTGCCGTTCAGCGTCAGCCCGGCGTCGCCGCCGCCGTTGTAAATGGCGGTCACACCCTCGATTTTGCCATCGTGCAGCTGATCGACCAGGTCCTGCACATTGGCGGCCCGGCCGGGAATGTTCGCGCGGGTGAGATCACCCAGCGCCAGGGGCTTTGGAAGCCCCTTCAAATCATCTTCCGTGCCTTCATAGCCCGACCCGGCGCCGTTGTTGGTGCCGGCATAGGTAGTACCCTGCAGGGGACTATCCAGTTCAGCGCGCAGGTCATAGACGGGGATGGCCAGCCGCCCCGGTGACGACGCCGACAATCGAAAGTCAGGCGGCCCGGCGCGCCCCACAAGCAGCGGCACAAAGGTTGAAAAGGCATCCCCCGCCGCGCCCCAATACAGGCTCAACCGTCCCGGCACGTAGCCGCGCAGATAATTGAGGGCACCGTCGGCATTGCTCAGCACCATGCTGCCGCCCGCCACCGTGCCTTCAAACCGCGCCAGATCAAGCGACAGTTCGCGCGCCACGTTCGCCGGGTCAATCAGGCGCGGGTCATACGCCTGGTCGGGCCGGTCCGCATCATCAGACCGGAACGGCCGCATCGGCATATCGGAAAAATACAGTGTGGTTTCAGCGCCGGTATCAGCGCGCGCAACCACGAGTTCTGCCAGAATGACCCTGATGCTCATGAGCGCGCGCCCCGGCGGCCGGCGTCGCGGCGCAGCATGAAATTGGTCTGTTCGTTGTCGCGGCGGATGATCTCGCGGGTGGCATTGCCATCCTCAATGGCACCGATGGTGCCATCACCGGCCGACAGCACAGCCTGCTCAACCCGCTCCATGCGCAGGGCAATGTCACCAAGCGCTTTCAATATGCCTGATGCATCGCCGCCGCCGCTGGCAACGCCCAGCGCCCCGGCATTCACCTGGTCGAGGAACGCCGGGCCATACTGGTCCACCGCAGCGGCGCGAATGACGTACTCGCCATGCGACAGCCGCGCCGGAATGCTGTCGCTGGTCGATGTGCCGGCACCCAGCACGTGGCCGCCGCCGGAAAAACCTGCGGGCACAGCCATGCCAAGCGCTGCAAAGGCGCGTTCAGGATCAATCGAACGGGCAAGCGCAAACTCGGCCGTGGCCATGACGGCATTCACATTGACCAGCGTGCGTTCCTGATCGCTGGCCGAATAGCGTGTGGTGAACTGTTCAATAATGCCCGGCAACGCAGCCAGCGCCTCGTTGGCCGCATTGGCACGCACCTGCTCGGCAAGGGCTGCCTCAGCCGCCGCCACCCGCGCTGCCGCCTGTGCTTCTGCAGCCGCCGCACGCCGGTCTGCCTCGGCCTGTGCGGCCGCAATGCGTTCAGCGGAGGCCGCTTCAATAGCGCTCATACGCTCAGATGCCAGCCGCGCCGCCTCTGCCTCGATCGCCGATGTCTGGTCGGTGGCGGTCAGCGCCACAAGGTCTGCAAGCGCTGCATAGAGCGGCGTGCTTTCCCCGGTCAGCGCACTGAGTTCAGCCAGCTGCGCTTCCAGCAATGTGGCATCCGGCGAGGTTGACTGAAGAGCAACCAAGATCTCCGACAGCACATCAAGCTGGCTTTCCAGCAACGACGCATCGGCATCAGCCAGATCAGCCTGCGCTTCTGCCACCGCCGCTGCCTGTTCAAGCAGCCCGGTGGCAAAGTCAAAGTCCGCATTGAACAGCTGGCTGTCTGCAAAGTACGCCCGGCTGGCGTCAATGAATTGCGCCGCTACCTGCGGCAACGCCTGCAGGGCCGACGTATTACCGTTCTCAAACGCATCTGTCGCCAGCGCATTGAGCCGGTCAAACAGTTCCAAGCGCTGCGTCTCCGGCGACAGCGGCGAGGCCCCGCCGACCCGCAGCGCAAACACCGCGTCGCGGCTTGACACCGCAAAGCTGCGCAAACTGTCAGCCAGCTGCCGCGCTTCACCGGCCGCCGTCTGCATGGCGCGGCTCTGGTCCTGGGCGAGCAGGCCAAGGGCGCTGCGGCTCGCACCGATCTGGTAAGCCAGATCATCGTTCAGCCCAAGCAGCTCATTGAGGCGCTCGCGCTCGCGTTCGCCCAGCTGCGCCACAAAGGCGGAGCGCTCAAGCAGGTTCAGATGTTCGGCCGCCGCAAGGTCCGCACCCAGCGCAATCGCATCGCGCAGACGCAGCTCCTGATTGTCCATCAGCCGTTCCCAAGCGTATCGTACGGGATCGGTGGCAGACAAAATGCTGTCGAAGGTATTTTCATCAAAGCCCGTGCGCATCGCCTCAAGCTGGCGCGCCTCGTACTCGTTGATGGTGTCAATCGCCAGCCCCACCGCAAGCGCGCGTTGACGCAGGCTGGCCATCTCGTCTGTCAGCGTGCGGATGGCTGCCTCGGTTTGGGTCAGACCTTCAAGCGGATCTTCGAATGACATGGCCGCCAAAATCTGTTCAAGGTCGCGCACTTCGGCAATGCGCGTGGCCAGCGTTTCAACCCCGCCGCCTTCCGCGATGATCCTGTTGATGGCGGCCGTCTCGCCGCGCAGGTTCTGCGGGGCATTGGCAAAGAAGGCATCCACCGCCTGCTGGGCCGAGGCCGGTCCCGGTGCGCCACCCTGGCCGACCGACGCTGCACCCACAGTGCCGATGATGTCGAGACCCAGCTGATCGGCAATCTGGTTGATGAGCTGCACGGCCTCGGCCGCCGCCTGCTGGGTTGCAGCCGGGTCAGCGCCGTTGTCGGCACCAGACGCCCCCACCGTCAGGCGGTTGCCGGACAGTGCAATGTTGGTATGCCCGATCGGGTCACCGCCCCCACCACCAAACAGCCCGCCAATGAAGTTGCCAAGCAGCGAGCCGATGGCTGTGCCGACAAACGGAATGGGAATGAAGCTGCCGGCCACCGCCCCGATCGAGCCGCCAATGTCAGCACCGATGCCCCGGTCACCGCCGAAGATGGCATTGCCCAGAAAGTTGCCGGCAAAGCCCCCGGCCGCGCCGGCCGGAGATGTCAGGTTACCAAGCGCATTGCCGAACGCAGTAGGTGCGGCCGGACCAATGCCACCCGCTCCCAGCGACGAAAGTCCCAGACTTTGCCCCGTGCTGCCGAAAATGAAATCATTGATAAATCCGGGTGACTGCGAAAAGCCGTTGAACAGCGAACCCAGATCGCCCAGCCCACCGCCAAGCCCACCACCCCCGCCAAGGTTGATCCCGGTCGGCCCCGTTGTACCAGGCACGCCGAACCCGGCATTTCCCAGCACCTGGCCGATACCGCCCTGCGACACGCCCAGCGCGCCGCCCACCGCCTGCACGATCGGCACCATGATCGGCCGTGCCAGCGCCTGAAACGCGAGCTCCGCAAGCATGTCCAGAAACATGTTTTCGAAGCTCGACATCAACCGGTCGAAGCCGCCTTCACCTTCGCGGAAGGCTTCCTTGAATGCGTCCTTGAAGCCGGTTTCAATCTCGCCGGTGAACCGCCGCAGCAACTCCTGATTGCGGTTGAGGGCCGCGCGCTGGGCTTCGATCGCGCCGATCTTCTCAACGTGCGCACGGGCTTCGTTACGGGCCGCTTCTTCTGTCAGATCGATGCCGGCCGCCCTGGCTGCGTTCAGCAGCTCATGGGTCAGCAGTTCCACCTGCCGCTGTTCTTCACTGAGGCCCATCAGCCGCAGCTCTTCGGCCATGCCTTCGCGCAACACCGCCAGCTGCTCGATGCGGCGGCCGGTGCGCTCGCCAAGGGCCTCTTCAAGCTGCGTCAGAACCAGCGTGCGGTCGTTGAGATCGTCTGTTGCATCCGCCCAGGCACGCACGGCGTTGGCCGGCTCGTTGCCCAGCGTGTCCTTGAGGCGGGTGTCGAGCTCGGCCAGCAGCAGATTGTATTCCGCCTGGCTGATGCTGCCCGACGCAACCGCCGTATCCAGCACCGCCAGCCCTTCGCGATATGCGGCAACGCCGGCACCCACATTGTCCAGAGACGCCAGCAGGGATTGCGCGTCTTCGTCGAGCTTGGCAAGCGGGCTGTTGCTGTTGCCGCCACCGGCACCGGCAGCGCCCGCGACGGCGGCCGTGCCGGCATCAATTTCGGCATAGAGTGCGGCAAGGTCCAGCCGTGCGCCCTGAATGCCGTCGCGCGCGCGCTCCAGACGATCAAGTGCCTCGCTTGGGTCATCGCCGGGCTGCAGGGCATTAAGGCGGTTCTCGGCGGCCACCAAAGACGATTCGCGCATCCGCACGGTGCGTTCCGCAATGGCCAGCGCCGCCTTCTGTTCAGCCGTCGCAAGGCTTTCCAGCCGTCCGCGTGCCGTCTCAAGCGCTGCGTTGTAATCAGTCTGCGCGCTGCGGGCTTCGTGGGTTTCATTTGTCAGCAGAATATACGCGCCAACCAGGGCACCGACAGCTGCGGCAACCGCACCGATTGGATGTGCTGACAGCAGCGCGAAGAACCCACCCGCTGCCGCCTGAGCGCTGAGAAACGCCGCAGCGACAGACCCAAGCCAGCGCACAAGCTGCACGGCAATGAGCGCCCCGACGGCTGCCTCGACGAGGTTGATATTGTCCAGCAGCAACGCCGCTGTCTCGGACGCGATGCCCAGCGACTCGCCCAGCACGAAGCCCAGTCGCTCGGCGGCCGCTTTCAGCGCTTCAGCGTTCTCGGTGGCCGATGCAAGTGCGGGCGACAAGCCTTTGACAAGACCATCGCCAACACCGCGCTGGATGGTGGCCATGGTTGCATCGAACTGGTCCTGCAGGAATGCCGCGCTCTCTGACATCTTCGCAACGGCCTTGTCGGTCTCACCGGCCGAGTTGCGCACAGTCTCCAGATTGTCCGCGAACGCCTCCGCCCGTGCGCCTGCCAGGCTGAGCACCGGCGTGATCGCTTCGGTACCGCCGAACAGCGTGGCGATCGCGTCCGCTGCACCGTCGGTCTTGTCAGCCACCTCCGCAAGGAAGCCCGACAGCCCCTTGCTGCGCAGCGCCGCCACATCAAACTCGATGCCAAGCTGGGCGGCCAGCTCGCGCGCTTCTTCCGAAGGCTTCAGGATTGACGCAATGACCGCCCGCAGACCTTCCATCGCTGTCGAGGTGCGTGTGCCCGTCGATGTCAGCGTGGCATAGGCCGCCAAAAGCTCGTCGAGCTGCACGCCTGTCTGCTCGGCATTGGTGGCCACCTTGCCGATCGAGTCGGAAATCTGCTCGATCGTCGTCTTGCCGATCCGCATGGTGGCAAAAAACTTGTCTGACACCTGGTCGGCTGTGTAGTTCGCAGACGCATAGGCATTCAGGGTCGAGGTCAGGCCATCGGCTGCGCGGTCCACCTGCGTGACGCCGCCCACCGCCAGCTTGTTGGACGCCGTAAGCACCGCAATCGCATCGGCGGCGTTCGTGCTGCCAGCAGAAATGATGTCGTACAGCGCCTTGATCTGGGCGCGCGGCATCTGCCCGTACTGGACAGCCAGACGCTCAACGTCAGCGGTGAGCTGCGGAATGACGCTGGTGTCATCAAGCAGCGTTGAGACTTCCGCCATGCCGCGCCCGAACGCCAGCGCTTCCTCGCGGGCATTGCGGAACACGGCGGCCACCGCCACCGCGCCGATCAGCTGCAGGGCTGTCTTGAGCCGCACCGCACCGTCGCGGGCTTCGTTCGCGGCAGGACCAAACTTTTTTGTTTCAGCGTTGAGCCCGGCCTGATCGCGCGACGATGTTTTGGCCGCCCGGCCCACACCTTCGATGCTGTCTTCAACCTGACCCAGTACACGGACGGAGCCGTCGTCTTCAACGCGCACCCGCAGTGAGACAATACGTTCAGCCATCAGCGCGCCTCCCGTGACCATGCGGCATCAACGCGCCTCCCGTGACCATGCGGCAATGGCTTCGGCTTCCATGATGCGCAGATCACCCAGCAGCGTGGCGTTCCAGGCAAAGCCGTGCGCCCGCGCAACACTTTCGACGCGGTCGTAGTAGAGCCCGGTGCGCACGATGACGGTTTTCTTCTGGCCGGCAATGACCAGCCGCTCCCACTGCGTCTCGCTCGCTGTGAAGAGCGCAAACACGTCGGCATTGTCCGCGTCGATCTCGACGGGCGGCAGCGCTTCATGAGCTTGGCCTTCAACATGGGTGGCAACGTCCTTGGCTCCGGCAGCGCGAAGGGCACGGGCGACCTTCGCCGGGTCTGTGATCCGCCGCGCCCCTGAGCCCGCATCAGGGTGCCGCCCGGTTGCCCAGGCACGCGCGGCGTCTCTCAGTTTTTTGACTTGCGCCCGTGCAGGGCATCGAAATACGAAGCCACAACAGCTTCACGCACAGCGATGTCATCCAGCAGCGAAGCAAGCGCCTCCTCGCTGAACGGAAGTTCCACATCCTTGCCGGACTTGCCTTCGGTCATGATGCCGTCCCAGCCGGTCCAGACTTCGCCCATCAGCTTCTTGTGCGCGTTCTTTGCCAGCATGGCGTTGAGCAGAAACGACGCCGACGTGTCGTCCGTCTTGCCTGCGTCATCCGGGTTCAAAATCGCGTTGAGTTCGCTTTCCGGCAGCAGTTTGAAATGCGCGTTGAAACCCTGTTCAACCGTGTTGCCGTTCTGCGTCGCATAGGTGAACGTCACCTTGCGCTTCACCGTGCGGTATTCGCCCTTGGGCAAAACCTTGAATGTGAGAGACATGACCGGGTGTGTCCTTTGATCTTGATCTTGACGGTGCCGGGTAAAACAGCCGCACACGCACCGTCCACATGTGCAGCTGTCTGAGTGGCGAAGCGGATCAGGTGAACGTGTATTTCACCTCGTCGTCACCGCCGTCCGTCGCGGTGAGCTTGATGTCCAGTTGGTAGGTGCGTTCGTTATCGCGGCTGCCGTGGTTCACATCGGCGATCTGCACCTTCGGTGCCGCCACCGTCAGGATGTTGCCAGCCGTCGTGCCGTGCACAACGGACAGCGCAGACAGTGTCGCAGCCTTGGCCAGCGCTTCCGGATTGAAGGTGGACAGCGCCTTGGGCATGATCACCTCAAGGCGGCCCGCAAGATTGCGCTTGCCGGCAATCCGCACCGCTTCCTGATTGGGCAGGTTGCGATAGCTGACATTGCCCGGTGCGTTGATGGTCAGGCCCACCATCACCAGGTCAACACCACCCAGCGTCACCGTTGGCGTGTTGGCATCTTCAATCGGCAGCGGATCGCTGAATGCGGAATAGTCCGCCGCCGCGGCAGGCGCGCTGTCGGCAGGCCCCGTGTACAGCCCCATGCCGTTGACCACGAAGTACGGCAGATTGCCCGCCTGAAACTCGAAGCCGAGCGCACCGCGCCAGCCAAGCAGCTTGCGCAGCTGCTCGTCGTAATAGGCATACATGCTGGCACTGTCGAAGCCCGTTGACACAGGCTCATAGGCAACGCTGGTGTCCGCCACGATGGTCTGCTTGTAGCCTGCCGCCAGCAGGATGTCGGCGAAGGCGGGCGCGACACCCTCGGTGCCAGACCCCGCCGCTTCAAGACGGAAGCTGTTGGCATAATGAATGCCGGACAGGATCGAGGGATCACCGCCCATGCCTGGCCGGTCCAGATTGCGCGCGACCTCCTGCCGGTCCAGCGGGTTCATCTGGTACGCAGATGTCAGCATTGCGTTGGCACCGGGTGCCGGCGTCGCGTCGGTCCCGTAGGTGGTTTCTTTCTTGGCGATGACGAGAACGTCGTCTTCTGAAATGCCTTCCATCGGGATGGCTCCTTGGCTGGTATCAGCCGCACGGGGCGGCAGGGCAAAAAGGGATCAGGCGGCGGCGCTAGGCGCGCTTGCCGTCTGGTTTTTGTGCAGGTTTTGATGCGGGTGCAGACTTGCCAGACACAGACGGGGCGGACGCCGACGCTGCGACCGGAGACGATGCGGTGCCCCCGGCCGCAGCGGTGCGCGGCGCCACCCGGTCAGCCAGCGCTGCACTCTCTTGTTTGGTCAAAGCCCGTTCGCTGCGATTGACGGCCTTGCCGTCGGCATCGCGCAGCCGGTCGCCACGCGGGTCCGAGGCGGTGGGCTGCTCCACCATCTCGACTTCGGTACCGTCCGTGTTGGCCAGATACTGGCCGCCTGAATTGCGGGTCATGCTGTTTCCTTCCGGTGCATGTGATCGAAGGTAAATGTGATGTTCCACCACAGCCGCTGGACCTTGCCGTCAAAGGCTGTGAGCTGCTGGCGCTTTGCCTGAATGGCTGACTGCGCGCCTGCGGGCTTGAAACCCATCAGCGCGTCCAGCACTTCGTCGCGCACCTCTTCGTGCTCAGCGATGCCGCGCGCGCCGTCGCGGCCCGCATTGGAAAACCCGATCAGCACGGCAAAGCTGATGGTCTCAAGCTGGCGGATCAGGCCGGTGACCTTGTCGCTTGAAAACGTGCCCCCCGTCGGCAACACGTATGCCGCCGGTGAGCGCGGCACCGCGTCGCCCGCCGCCGCCAGATCAGCCGCCAGCCCCACATCCAGCAATGACGGGGCCTGCATTTTCAGACGCTCGGCAATCAGCGCCAGGCGCGGCGTGGCGATGCTCATGTGTCACCACCCCCGACATCCGAGATGTCCTGCGACAAGAAGTTGGCAAGGATGGTTTCAATCTCGTCGAGGTCATCTTCGTTGACCCCAAGGAACGGCCGCGCCGGTATGTCCACCTTGTCGGTAAAAACCACGCCGCCACCGGGAAGCTCAAATCTTAGCTTACCGCCGGACTTGGCCCGGATCGTGCCGCCAAATTGGTGAATCGCCGCGTAAGGCCGATTGCTTCCAATCACCACGCTGTCGCCTTCGACCTGCGGGTTCATCGAATCCCGGAGATGTCCCTTGTCCACCAGCGTTTGGCCACCCTCCGCAACCGCGCGCTGCGACGGCAGCCACGGTGTGCCGTCGGGAGCCTGCCCGGTTTCAAATCGTTCCAGCGTCCGGTCTTCCAGATAGCTGCCGATCTCGTCCAGCGGCGCCGACAAATCACCAAGCCGCGCACGTGTGTCCGCCATCGCCTGCCGCAGCTCGCCGTCTTCAAAGGTGAGGGTGAGATCAATGCCGGCCATCAGTAGTCCGCCAGCGTGTCTTTGGAGAACACGGCCGGGTCCGCATTGATGCGCGGGCCGCCGTCAGATGTCGGTGCGTCGCCGGGTGCGTCCTGGTCGCCCAGGCGGGCCTTGCCCGCGGCCACGTCGCGCAGATACGCGATGGCATGGTCAAACGCCTTTTGAACCTGCTCCGGTGCGCCGTCCTGATAAAGATAGTAGCGCGCCATGTCGGCCGCCGTGCGTTCCAGCACGTCCGGCGGGTCGGACAACGGCAGCGTGTAATGCCCGGACAGATAGGAGTTGATCTTCGCGTCCGCGTCTTCAAGCGCACGGGTCAGCACACTGTCCACGATCGCGTCGGCCGTGCCGTCGCGATCCGTAAGCTGCTCAAGCTCCTCGGCACCGAAGCGGTCGATCAGGTCCTGTTTCGTTGCGTAGGTCACTCACCTGCCCTTGGCGACTTCAAATTTTGGGTGCGGGGGCAGGATTCAAACCTGCGACCTCGTGGTTATGAGCCACGCGAGCTATCAGACTGCTCCACCCCGCGTTAATCCGATGGGCGGTGAACGGACAAACGCTTGTCCCTTCTCGCGGCGGCCGCCCGGCCACACAGCGGCCCGAAGGCCGGTTAAACCTGTCAGTCTCCGGACAGTTCCTTGTGCACCTCGGCCCACAGCACATCGCGCTCGTCGGCTTTCAGAACGACCTGTTCACCCAGCAACTTCGACGCCGCCGGCATGATCTGTTCCACACTGGGCTTGCCGGACTTGGTGAAGTGCTTCTGGTCTGCCTCACGCATAGCCAGCTTGATCGCGCCTTCGCGGGTCAGGCCCGTATCGGCATCGTCATCGGCAGCGGCGGGGCCGGGGTCAGGGTTCGAGGATGCTGACTGGCCGCCGCTGCCTTCGCCGCCCTTCTGGGCTGACTTCTTTTTCACGGGCTGATCACCGCCGATATGCTCGGCGTCGCCGCGCGCGGCCATGCGTTCCAGCACCTCAAAAAGTGCGGTGCCTTCTTCGGCGCTGATGTCTGCGCCAGGGCGATAGAACTTACCGCCATGGCGCAGGTTGGATTTGAGAGCGTACTGCCGCATTACGCCACCAGGTCCGAGATCAGATAACCCGCCTCGGCACCCACAAGCTCGGCAGAACGCTCGTCGGTAACGCCCGCCACCCAGCTCTTGGTGTCGGGGTCCCAGCGCATCGGCTCCACAAACGGATGGCCGGTCAGCTGGTAGGTGTAGCCAAAGCTGGGCACCCGCACGGAGCGCGCACCGGCAGGGGCCACATAGGCCAGCACTGCCTTGTCACCCCACACATCGGTGAAGTCGCTTTCGGGCGTGGCCGCATAAACTGCGCGGCCCACCACCACCGTCTCCACATCAAAGTACCGCGCCAGAATGGCCGTGGTAATCGAGTCGGACGATGTGTATTTGAGCTTTTCAAGCAGTTTGGGGTGATCATCCAGCGCCCGGAAACCAGCGGGCGGCAACACCAGCGTATTGGCATCGCGGCCGATCTTTTTGCGCACCGCCTCCTTGCCGTCGTTGATCACCGCCTTGGGGTCGCTGTCGGGGTCAGACCACTGGTCGTTGCCGGCAAGCGTGATCTTGTTGGCCGCGTCATATTTGCTCGCGTCCAGTGCCAGTTCAGCCTGTTCGCACTCTTCGTCCAGCGAGATCACGTCCTGTACGGCGCTGACAGCTTCCATCTGCAGGTCGATGCCCGGACCGGCGGCTGCTTCCTGAACATGCTCGCGCGGCACGGTGGCGTTAAGCGCATACTGGCTGATTGACGCCGGCAGACCTTCATAGCCGAAGGTCATGCTCTTGGTGGCGGCGCCCGGCGCGCGGCGCGTGTTGTAGCGCAGGAAACTTTCCTTGCTGAACTCGATGCGCTTGAAGCCACGCACCGGCACCGGCACCACCGGAAACAGCACACGGCCCACCCGCTCAGGGTGAGAATACCCACGGCTGTGGTTTGTGAGGATCGGATCAACGACGCGGGCGCCTGAGTTTGTGAGCGGGGCCATGAAGCGGGTTCCTTATCGGGTCTTGTTGACTGGTCTTGTTTAGGTCTGGGGTGACGGCGCGCCGCTAGCGCAGCTTCACCTCGATGAGATCGCCGGCCGCAGAAGCAGCCTCCAGCGCGTCGGCGAACACGTATTCCGGCAGGTCCCCGCCGGTCAGAATGTCGCCATTCGCAGCCGACGACGTGACGGCGGTGGCGCCGGCATCAAGGCCAAGCGCGCCCGTCGAGGGGATCGCGCGGCCCTGGGCATCCACAATCAGGCTGTCACCAAGGGTGATGGCAGCCCCGGCCTCCACAACAGTCGTGCCGGTGACGGCAACGTCGCTGGCTTCGGCGGCGGCAGCGGCGCGCTGTGACACGCCAAGCACCTTCTGGCCCTGCGTATCGGCTTCCGCGCCGTCATAGCCAATGCCGCGAAAAGCGCGCACGGCACCGCTGGCAACAAATGTGAGAGACTGGATGATGGCGGACTGTCGGGTCATGAAGAGGCTCCTCAAGGGGCGTTAAATCAGTGTGCAAACCACGCTTGCGCGAGGTAGTCGTGAGCGTCGGTGGCTAGCGTCCGCCGACGGCGCGAACCGCAGCGGCGTATGTCGTGTCGGCATTCTTCGCCTGGTAGGCGAGTGCCTTCTTGTGAATATCCAGCAGCGCGCGATCGACGTCGTACCCGTCAGGCGCTGCGAAGTTCACCGCGCCGTCCGTGCTGCTGTCGTCCGCACTGACCTCGCCGAACTCGATGATCTGTCCGGACGTGCCCAGCAGATCGCGGAAGAAGGTGAGCGGCGTTTTGGTTTCAGCGTCGTCGCCTTCGCCGAACTCAACCGTCCCGGCCGGGTCCAGCTGGTCCATGAAGTCCAGCGTCTGGGCTTTTGCGCCAGGCGCAAACTTGCCGGCCTCGATCAGTCCATCAAGCAGCGCCTCATTGTCCTTGCGGCGGCGCTTGGTTTCGGCTTCGGCGAAGTCGGCCGACTTCTTTTCAAGCTCGGCTTCCTTGGCCTTGAGCTCTGCCTCCTTGGCATCGGCTTCGGCCTTGCGGGCATCGAGTGCGGCAGTATCCTGATCGGACATCTGTGTCTCCTGAGTGAGGTGGGTCGTGGGTGGGGCGGCATAGGCCGGATCAATCTCGGCGCTGCCTGCGTGCATCGAGGACGCGAGCTGCTCGAACTCGGTCAGCGAATAGTCCGGGACGGTTTCGTCAGCAGCTTCCAGACCGTCTCTCGCAATGATCTGTTCGCGCAGCTTGCGGAACAGCCAGCCGACGGTGCGCCAGGCAGACGCCTGTCCATCAACGGCGGCCGCGAACTCAACCACGTCGCCTTCGCTGACTTCGCCGAACTCGATGGGATCAAGCCCCTTGAGGCTGGGCAGATGCGCTCCGAGAAAACCGACATGCCGCAAAGTGAGCTTGCCGGGGTTCGGGTTGTTCTTGGCTTCGGGCAGGAAGAACGACGCAGAGACCTTCTTGTAGGCCCCCTGCTTCACCAGCTCGGCGAACTCAGGGTTCAGTCTGTCGGGTTCCGCGACCAGCTTGCCGTCGGCAAACGTCATGCCCTTGATCCAGCCATAGGCCGGCGCGTTGGTCTTGGGATGGCCGATGACGAGCGGCGCTTCATGAACCTTGGGGTCGTAGGCCGCAGCCGCAGCCGCAAGTTCCGCCTCACCATAGGAGCGGGCGCTGCCGTCCATGGCCGTGTGCGTGCCTGCGCTGAATACGTGGATGGGCTTCAAGACCGGGTTCCTGATGCGTTGCAAAAATCTGCGTCTGGCGTTCACCGCCATTCGCTGCAACACTGCCCGTGCCCGGCCCGCTTCGGCATCCCGACAGGTGTCGGGATCAAATGGCCCCGGACCCGGCCCAAACCCTCACATCTGCCCACCCACGGCAAAAATCGCCGCCGCCGCATCGACAGCGCCGTTTTTAACCCCTTTTTGAACAGTCTGGGGGCGTTTTAAGGGGCTGGCCGCTAGGACGGGGCACAAATGTGCCTGTCGCGCACAGGCGGCGCGCTCTGGGCCTCGATCGCTCATCTGGCAGAAAAGCCTGTTCAGACAAAAAGAAGGGCGGGGCCGAAGCCCCGCCCTGGAATCAACATGTCAGGTCAGAAAGGCAGCATCGGCTGCGGGTCTTTCGGCGGCTTGCCGTCGGGCAACACCTCCGAAAACTTTTGACCTGTGTTGATCTCTGACACTCGCCCCTGGTTAATCCCAAAGCGGGCGGCAATGTCATGCTGGTTGTAGCCAAGGTCGCACAAATGCTTGATCTGTGCCGCCATTTGTTTTGTGACGTTTGGCGAACGTCGACGAGATGAGCCCATGATGGGTCTCCTTACGAAGACCGGTCAGGGCTTGACTTAAGACCTAGTCAGACTCCAAGGTCTGACCGTGATCACAAGACGACCCTAACCGGTCGTGGTTTCCAAGGGCCTGCCGCACTCCAATGCGGCAGGCCCTGCCTTTTGCAAGACACAAAAGACCTCTCAGCCTCGGTGAGTCGCCTGGCATGGTCAACATACCCCGGTCAACTTTTCCATGCACGGCCACAGCCCCCTAATGACGGCGCACAAATGCGCGTGTCGCGTGCCTGTAGCGATCTGCGCCGCTCATTGAGTTTTAAGGTGTCAGGGGATATATTCGCAGATGTCATCCGGTCCTGTTAGCGCGCGTGCCACGCCACCAAGGAGACCGGGACGGAAGCCCAGATGTCCGCGCGCTGGGCTTCAACTTTTTGGACTGGTAGCAAACGGTGGGCAACGGCCATGGGCGGCGACAAGAAAGACGGTCGGGGATCAAGCGACTACGCTGAGAACAGCAAGCCCGGCCAAAACTATGAGACCGTTCGAAAGGCTGAGCAGCCAAGGCCCGGCGCATCGCGCGTCAACCCTCAGAACTCCGAATCTCCAAAGCCCGGAAAAATGGAATCCGGAACCAAGCCCCCCAAGCCGAAACACTAGCGAACCTGATACCTGACCTCGATCTCACTAATCTGGTCGGCAGGGATATAGGTCATCGCCACACCCGCCCCTTCATCGAGTGGCTCAATATCAAACCAGTCCAAGGTGGCGTCCTGGCGAACGTTCGTGACATAGAGCGCAATCGATCCATCCTCGCCATAGATACATGGGCCGAAGGGGAAATACTCCCACGTCTTGAGATCGTCGCACATAAGCTGCTTGCCGCTCGTTTTTCGTACGATGAGCTGCGTTGGCCTAGCCGACATTGAAACGCGCACTTGGTCCCAGGCTGAATGGTTCCCATCCGAATACGACACGTTACCTGCGCGAAGCAGCGCCTTGAATCGGTCCTCTCCCCATTTGCGCCAGATAGCCGCCGCGCCGAGCGCAACCACAACCGCCGCCGCCGATCCTGCAAGTGCAGCGTAACCAGACATCACGTCCGGCGTCGGTGAAGGGACCATGTTGCTTGCCACCTCGAACGCGAACTTGGCGATCGCCGCAAACACGACCGTGATGAAGAAGACATCAATCGCCCCGTGCCCCTTTTTCTTGCCGGTGAAAGCCACCCGGTAGGCCGCGAAGCCGGCACCCAGCACGACAAGAGTCGAGAGCGGCAGATCAAACACGCTTTGAAGGTCGGAAATCATCGGTCAGTCCTTTCCCTTGCTTTAGTCGCTACGGCGATAGGCCAGCACACCCATTCGGGAGCGCATGAGGTTAGATGGCTTGTTGGTTGGGTGAGCGGTAATGCCGACCCAGCCGTCTGCACCAACATCGAAGGCCGCCACGAAGCCGCGCGCGTCGCCCTCCTGTCGTCCCCGCATCAAATAGCGACGGCGCAAACGGAAGGTATCAGTGGCGCGGTGCTTTTCCCAATACCACCATATTTCATCCGGCTGCATGATGGTCAGGGCAATTTGGGCGAGGCTTTCAACCCGGTCCCGTTTGCCGATCTTCAACGTGCCGTCAGCCGTTTTGAACAGCGCATCTGAAATCACCAGGCGCTCGCCAATCACGTCGGTGAACACGGCAGGCTTTGACCGGCTGGCCCCGAAGGCTTGCAAAAACATGTCCATCTTCTGTTCCGGCGTGCCATCAAACTCAATGCCCGGCGGCAGGTTACGCGGCGGTGGCATCGGCACCGTCGCAGCGTTGTTGATGATGGCCGGCACCGGCAGCGGCCCTGAGCGCGGCGGTGGTGTGAGCCCGCGCATATGCGCCTTGCCCACATTGTAATTGAAGCCCGGCGCAATCCCCACCGGCAGCTGCTCGACGGCGCCGGTGCGCTTGTTGCGCCAGCGCTTCGTCTGGGCAGTCACCTTCTGCACATCCGCATCCGACGACATCTCAAGCCCGTTGCGCTTGAGATCACGCACGCCCATCTGGCGCACGATGCAGCGGCAGTGCCAGCCGTTGGGCGGATAGTGGGTATCCCAGAACGCATCGTCCCACGGCCGCACGATGTCGTGCCATTGCCGGTGCTCGTCGCGGGTGCGGTCATCCATCACCGCGCGATAGACCAGGTACGGTCGCCGCGCCGCGTTGCGCTCCACCCGTGCCCAGCGCCCGGCCGCATGAGACATCCGCAGATTGGTGTCATAGATCGTCGCCAGCCGGCGCGGGCTGCCCAGCTGCACGGTGCGTATTTCACCAGTCACGGGATCTGTCGCCGATTGCCGGCCCCACCATCCCTTGCGCTGCAGGGCCGGTGTCAGCCGCTCCTTGAACTCGGCCAGCGTGGTGCCCTCGCGAATGGCGCGATCCACCTCCTGGCGAATGTCCTGCAGAATGTCGAGGCGCATCGCCTTGGCGACGGTGAACGCGCGGGCATGTTCCTGTTGCCACACATCGCGCCAGTCGAACCCGGTCTGGTAGCCCTTGCTTTCAAAAAAGCGCACCGCGTCCGCAGGCGGACGGCCGCCCAACTTAATGGCGGCAGCCATCAGCCCGACACCTCGTCGTCATCACTTAAGGGTGCGCCGACCATACCTGCGATGCGCGCCTCGAAGCCCAGCCGCCCCAGATGCTCCGCGAAGGCCGCCTCGTCCATGTCTTCAATCGAATTGATCAGCGTATCGCGCACCTCTTCCAGTGTGTCGGCTTTGTCGATCCGGGCGCGGATCGGATCGATGATCGGTGCCATGATCTCTTCCCAATCGTCGTCGAGATTGTCAGCAGCCTCCTGAATGGCGTCGGTTGGCAACGGCTCGGCGAAGTCGGCGCTGCCCGCCCTTGTCGTCTTGCCGCTGCCTGGCACTGGCGGATGCGGCGGTGCCTGCAGCGCAGGTGTCCGGTCCGGGTCGGGTTCCCAGCCTTCCCCATAGGTGTCTTTCACATACGCCTCCGTCGGCTTGAACCCCATGCCGTAGATTTTGGTGTCGCGATCCGCCAGCTGATCGAGATCTTCGGGCGGCTCGACCGCGCGCCAGACGCGCGGCGGCGTGGCACCGGGATAGTTCCATTCGGTCAGCCACTTCACCGGCCCCTGGTTGAACGACGCGCATTGCAGATCGCTGTCCGCCTTCACCACATCTTCACGCACATCCATGTGGGTTTCGCTTTGCGACTTCGACGAGCCGTCATCCGTCGTCATGGTCTGCGAGAGAATGGCTTTCGAGATCGAGGCATCAAGGCGGTCATACATCAGCTCAAAACTGGCACCGCCGCTGCGCGTGGCCTCGATGAGCTCCGCCGCCATGCCTTCGGGCATGATGACCGCGCTGTCAGACCGCATGGCCGTGACCGCTGCCAGCAGCCTGTCCATCTCTTCCTTGGTGGAGCCGGGCGGGTATTTGCCCACCGCTGTCGGCCCGCCGTACTTGTCCAGGAAGGTTAGCCAGAACTTGAGCGTGTGGCGCTTGAAGAACGCAGGCCAGTAGCAGTAGTGCGCAAGGCCACGGCCATAGGGCGTATCGTCGTCTTCCGCGCCTGATACAAATGTCCAGAACTTGCGCGCCGGCATCAGCTCGCCGTCATGCATGTTGTTCAGGGTCAGCAGCCGCAGGCCGCCGTCCCGGTCATATCTGAACCGGCGGGCGCGGCGGACCTTGATCGCATCGATGACAAAGTTCGCGCCATCTTTTGCCCACATCATCTCGCCAATGGCATAGCCATAAAAAATGCCGTAGGCCATCCGATTGCACGCCTGGTCAAACAGGATGTTGCGCAGGTTCTCCCGCACCATGTCGGCCGCCATCTGGCTGGCCTTGTCATCGGCCCCGGCTTCAACTTCAAGCTCGGCTGAGACCACTGCCAGCCGCCGTTGCTGGAAGCATGAATACACCTGCGTATCGCGCAGCACCTCTTCATAGAGCTCAAGGCCGCCGCCGCGCGCTGCCAGCACCGTATCATCGTTGGTCAGCAGCGCCTGCGTAAACGGCCGGGTGATGTCGCGACCGTCGGCGCTGGTCGCGATCTCGTTCAGGTCCGGCCGTGTTGCCTTCCCGTCCTGTGTCGTGTCGGCCATATTTTAATACCCCGTCAAATCGGCGCCACCGCGCGCAACACCAAAGCCAGTGTCGCGGTCAATGCCGCTCCGCCCGGGCATGGCGGCTTCGGCCACCCGCCCGTCGCCTGAACTTTGAAACTCGATCGGCACGCTGTCCTGTCGTGACGCAAACCACGCCAGCGCGCCGGCAATGGCTGTGTCGCCGTGCCGCTCATACCCATCAGTACCGGTATTAGTTGCGCCCTGGGGAACACGCGCCACACCATCCTGATAGACAATCGCCTGATGGTCGCCCACCACATCCTCGTCCTTTGGAATCGTGATTGAGCGGTCTTCAAAGGCCGTTCGATATTGCGGCATGTTGATCCGATACCACTCAAGCGACAGCGACTGTTCCACCACGCGCGACCCGTAGCGCTGCGCTGCCACTTCGGCCAGATAAGCCCCGTTGCCCGTGGCATCGAGCACGCCTGAGAAAAATCGCGGGAGCCGGTCCACCACCATGAACAGCAGTTTTTTCTGCATCTCGAACGGGCAGTTGCGCAGCTCGATCACAAACGGCGTCTGCCGCGTCAGGTCGCGCGCAATCTGAAATGGCCATATCGCGCTGGCGTCTCCCTTGCGCGCAAAGTCCTGCCCAAAGCCTGACCGCAAATGCGGGTCGAGCGCGGCAAGCAGCGGCGCGGCATGGCCGTTGAACCATCGCTCTACGGCGGCGTCGCGCTCGCGTTCGGCGGCAAACTTCAGTTCGTCCGGCACCACCCAGCGCAGCACCGGAATATCGTCATGCGCGCAGGCTTCGATCAGGGCGCGGGTCATGAACACGCCATCGCCCTCGGCCGGGATCACATCCAGTTCCTGACGCATCGCAGCGGTGCGCGTGCCGTAAGAACCACGGATCAACTTCAACCATGCGTCCTTGCCTTCGGCCGTTGGCTCTTCGCCTTTCACAAAGCACCGCCGCTCGTACAGCCCATTGTTGACGGCATCATCGAAGGTGATGGTGTGAACGTGGAAGTCGTTCTTGCCCGCGCGTGCCTCATTGATCAGTTCATTGAACGGATTGCGCTCACCGTTATGGGTTGAGATCACGCGCACTTTGCCGCCCCATATCAGCAGCGCATTCACAGCATCCAGCACTTCGCGCACGTCCTTGTGGAAGGCTGCCTCGTCAATCACCACGATGCCCTGCAGACCGCGAATGTTTGCGGGGCGAGACGACAAAGCCTCAACGCGAAATCCCGACGCGAACCGGACGCGGAAAGCTGCAATGTTCCGCGTACTGCCGTCCTTGAGCTGGTCTTCAAACAGGAACTCTTCGATGTCGAGCAGCTCGTCCATCAAGACGCGCGCAAAGTGCGCGACATAACCAATGAACTCCCGGCCCTTGTCTTTGGTATCGCCGATGTAGAACACGTTGTCCCCGCCATCGGCGCGCGACGTTGCGGAGGTGATGGTGTCGTCCAGTGCCTCGGCGAAAGTCAGTCCGGTACGGCGACCCTTTTCGCATAGCTTGAGATCGTAGGTATCTTCGAGCCATGCCTTTTGATGCGCCATGAGAATGCCGTCGGCCAACGGGTCTTCCGGCAGCGGCAAGCCCTGCATCTCACCTTCGTCAAACACTGTTGGCGCGGCAACCGTCTTGGTCTCTTCGGGGGGCAGCGTCACTTTGCCGGCTCCCGCACGCCCAGCACCTGCTTGCGAATATCGGCGGCAGCCGGGCCGGACAGACCGCTGCGGATCGCAGCCGCCTCGGCAGCATCCGCCGCATCGGTCACAAAGCGGTCTGCGATCTTCACACGCGTTTCAACATTGGTCTTGCGCGCCTGTTCCAGCTTTTGCACCGCGACCGCTGCTTCCTTGAGCATCTTGATGCCTGCGCTGTCGTCGGCAAGCGTGGCATCGACCACCACGTCATAGACCAGCGTCTTGATGGTCTCGACCAGGAGCAGCCCCACGTCGCCGTCGGGCTGATCATCCATGCGCTCGGCCATGATGCTGGCAATCTCGCGCGCCTGCGCCATGTTCTGGCTGTATTTTGCAAACGCCACCGAATGCCGGTTGAAGGCCGAGCTCGAAATCGGCTCCTGTCCCTTGGCTTCAATGCGGGCGTTGAACTCAAGGCGTATTTCTTCCGCCGTGCGCCGCCGTTCGGTCAGCTCCTTGCTGGCCCACACCACATCTTCCTGACAGTCATCAGGCAGCATCTCGATTTTGGACAGCCGCCCGCGCTTGCGCCGCTCTGACATGACAGCCCCTAACTGCTACTGGCACTTGGGCGCGCAATACCATTGATGAGGGTGCGGCCGGCCACATGATCTTCGCCCCGCTCAAGCAGCTCGGCGATATAGACTTGGCCACTGCCGAAGGTTTCGACCCTGATCGCACGGACCTCCACCAGCCAGTCCAGTACTTCGCGCACGGCATGTCGCGCGACGCGATGACCGAACCCTTCCAGCACACGCTGGAGCACGGCTTCATTCAGGCGACGATCAGCCTCCTGATAAAGCGCCCGCAGCACGACAAGCCGTCGGTCTTCCATCATGTATTCAGCATAGCTCATCGTTTCGCCTCGCTGTTTGATGGCATCAGAAAGTCTTCGATCCGCCGGGTCGTTGCCATGTTCGCGTCAATTTTTGCGGACATCGCATCGAAGCGGCCTTCCAGCTTGTTGAGGTCGCGGTGTAGATCGGAGTGATGCTCAATCGTCGGCAGGTGCTTCACGTGCTCTTCAACAGCCGTCATCCGATCCTTCAACTCACCGTTTGAATCCGCGCGTCTCTTGCGTTCATTTTCCAGTGAACGGCGGCGTTCATCTCGCTCCACAGATACCTCGCTCCTCACAGATTCGATGTTGCCCTCAATCGCTTTCATTTCACTGCGGTTGGATGCGTCGCGTGTGCGTACCCAGGCGAACAGGATGCTGACAACGGCAATCACCAGCGCCACAAAATCCAGACCTACTTTTATCCAGTCGGTCACAGGCTGTTCGCCCCGCTAAAGCCACTCGCCAGACGGCCAATCACCGAGTCATCCGGCTGGCCAAGCAGACGCCGTTTGTCCTGGCTGCGCTGCTGGATGTTCACACCGAGCACCGCCAGCGCGATACCAAACAACCCGGTAAGGCTGGCGATGCCTTCCATGATGTCTTTTGCCTCCGACGGTTGAAACACCGTGATGTAAACAATGCCCGTACCCATCAGCAGCCACACCAGCGCAACACACCAGCCAAAGAACGGGCGCCATCCCGATTTCCAGATGTTCTCGCTCGCGAGCTCCGCACGGATCGTCTCGTGCTGTTGACCGAACTGCGCCGTCTGCGCTTCCAGCGTCATGCGCGTCAGCTCAATGCGTTGCTGTGCTTCAACCTCAATGACCTTTGCCAGCGCGGCCGGGTCCGTGCTCAACGCGGCCGCCACCTGATCGGGCTTTGCCTCAGTGCCAAGCACAGAGGCAATGATGCCGCCGACGGCACCGCCCGCCGGGCCGCCCAGCAACCCGCCGATCAGCGGTGCAGACTTTGCAACCCTGCGCCCAATATCACCCCAGTCCATCAAACAACTCCTATGCGTAGGCGCGGCGCAGCCAGCCGCCTTCATATTTTTTGAACACCGGGCGACAAATGATGAGCCCGCGATAAAAGCCGGCCGCTTCCGAGCGCAGCGCCACGGTGGCGGCGTAGTCGCCCTGAGCCGAGTATTTGGCCACGGCATTGAGCGCCTGCAGCGTGTGCCGCCCGATCAGGCCGTCATCCTCCAGCGAGCGCTGCCCGTTCGCCCTGAGAGCGCGCTGCAACAGCCGGTGCGCCTGGCGCGCGCCCATATTGACCGACAGGTCAAACAGCTTGGCTCCCGTGAGCTCCGGCATGTCGCCGTAGGAAAACTTGTCCCACCAGTATTTTTTGTAGAGCGCAATCGCATCCGCGCGCGGCAGCAGCTTCATGTCGGCCGGGTCAACGTCGCCGTCCATGTCGAAATCAAAATCATGCCGCCCGTCGCCGTCCGCATCGAGCCGCCCAAGCGACAGCAGGAACCGCAGGCTGATGCCCCAGTTGGTGGCACCACCGGGATCAACGGGATCATTGACATAGCCGCCTTCATGGCGGAGCACTGTCTCAATCGCTGCATCAAACTTTGTATCGGGGGTCATGGCCGGGGATGCTTTTCAGGGTCAAACGGGTGCGCTTAATCCCGCCCACCATCTGTGCTGATCCCGAAATTAAGCAGCCCGACAGGTGTCGGGATTACCCAAACAGATTGGGCTGTTGCGCGGCGCGGCATCGCTGTGCTTCGCGCTCCACCGTGCGGATATGAACCCGCACCCGGCGGGCAATCGTGTGCTGCGACACACCTTCGTCCAGCAGTTGCCGGATCATGGCGCGCCTGGCAGCCCCGTCCGCCTCCGGACCAAGCGGCACAACCACCTGACCATAGCCCAGCGTCTCAACCACTTTTTCAGCGCGCGGCCGGCCAAGCACCTGCACAAGCCGGTGCCCCGGCGGCACGTGCTGGGGAATGTAAAGACGACGCCCGCCCCATTCCTTTGCAACCAGCAACGCCGCCTCTTCACCCACCGCGTCCGCGATGCGTGCCAACAGGTCCGGCAGCTGATTGTTTATTTCATTCATGCCCGGCAGTCCGCCACCGGCACAGAGGAATCACGTAGTATTGGCGTTCAGTCTCCTCAAGCGAGAGCGGGTACACGTCATGATCGACTTGGCGATAGGTATTCTGGCGGGATTTTTTCTCGGCGTTTTTTTGATGGGTCTTGTGGTGCCGCCCGGGTGGCCGTCCGAGGTTGTTCTCTGGGCGCCGGTGGTCGCACCCACTGTCGCTATTCTTGTTGCCGCAGGCGCGATCTATCACGCCGAAAGAAACCACCGACGAGACCGCTACAACTCCAAGAAGGACCAGCTGCCGGTTATATTCCGCGCTTTGGTGGATTGCGCTGAGCGCACAAGCGGCTTCTTGGACGTGATCAACAGCGATGGCGATGACCCGCACAAGAAGTTCAAGCGCGCCGTTTTGCTGGGCTACAGCGGGGAACCCACGAATTTTTCTCTCATCGCCACGGGGCTTGGGCAGTTCTCCTACAAATGCGCCGCCCGAATCCTGACCGCATACCACACAGCAGATAGATTTGAGGCTGTAATTAAGGTAGCCGCCGAAGGAGGAATGGAAACGTCGAAAGAAATGTACGAACATATTACGAAGAGTGGGGCCAAAATCGTACTCAACGCCCTCTATGCGTATCTCGCCGTAAGGGAGGATTTTCCAGATGAAGGTTCGTTCGGTGGGAGCTCGATTCTCGGCTGCGTTCGAGATGTCGTCAGACACCTTGATTTTTCCGTATCTTCGGACGATGGAAAAGCCAATTACGATGACGCTCTTGCATTGGCTAATTTTTTTGGCGAGCGCGAGAAGCTGGTAAATGCACTGCGCGATTCTCGAACGAGTTACGACCAGGCTTGAGTCCAGCTTCCTAAGAATCATGCTCATCAATTCATTACGAGCGCCAGACGCTGATGACGCAGCCATGGGTCGCATCCCAGACGATGCGCAGCCGGTCACGGCCCTGGCGAAGCGCCACGAGAACGCGGCCATCCGGGCGCGGAGTGTAGAGATCAGCGGCCGCCGCGAGCAGACGCTCGATACGCGCGATGTCCGGCGTGTCCAGGCCAACGCCACGTTCACGCGCGCGACGGACGAAATGGGCATGACAGCGAAGGGTGCGCAGCGCATCATGAGGCATCACCCCCTCCGAATGGTTGGGCCGGGGTTTCTCCCAGCAGCTGGCGCATCGCCATGTTCGCATGGTCGAGATCAGTGCCGCTCATGCGATCAAGGTCAGCCCGGCTGAACGGCACCTTGTATCCACCCGTGCGCAGCTCGGCCGCCAGCCAAACCGCAAGGTGGTGCTTTGCCTCCTGCCCGTTGGCGGGCACGTCAAAGCCTGCGCGGGTACACATGTCCTTGAGCGCTTCAATCACTTTGTTGGCATCATCCGGCGTCACCCAATGCAACGCGCCCACGGGCCGGCCGGTCTGGCGCACGGTGAAGGCCAGCAGCGCGCTGTCGCGCCGATCGCGAACGATGCGCAGGCACCATGCCGTGATCCACAGCGCCCGCATCTTGGCGAGTTGTGCCGGTCCTTTGCGCTGGCCTTTGTGCTGGCCCATTTGCTTCACGTGAAACCCGCGCGCCTTCATCTCGTCCACAACGAGGGTGAGCTGATTCACGTCGCAATCAGCGGCTGACCGCTTGCCCGTCACCCGTTCCACAAGGTCGCGGTAGGTATCGTCATCCAGCCCAAGCTCGCGCTTGCCGACATGGATTTTCCTGATGAGTTGAGTGCGGCTCATGACCAGGTGTCCTTTTCGGCTTCAAGATGTTCAGCGGCGGTGGCGTCCAGAGCCTGATGCAGCCGCTGTATTGCCAGCTCAGGGCTCAATGGCCCGGCACCTGTCTCAACGCGGTTTGTGAAATGCGGCACCAGCTCCGCGCGCGGAACGCCCAGCGCCAAGGCCAGATCAAGCGCTGCCAGATGCACATCCACCGCACAGCGCTGGCGCGGCGTGCCCCGGCCTTCCGGCACGCGGGCCTCATGCCCTGCCAGCACTCGCGTCGCAGCCCGCAGCGCCGCCATCAGCTGCGCCCGCCGGTGGCCACGCAGGCAATCGCGCAGCGGCATCACCGCAAAGCAAAGCTGTTCAAGCGCGCTATGGACAGGGGAGCGCTGCATCTCAGGTGCCGACCGGGTAAGATTCAACGGCATCGGCGTAGCTGACAGAACGGCAATGGCTGCACATGCGATTGTGCGGCCCTTCCGACATGAAGCGCGTCTCGCACCTCAGACAGCTACGCGCCTTGTGCTGGGAGCTCAGGTCGTTCAGATCGCCCGGCACCGCGTACACTGACTTGACGCGCGACCAGTTTCCGGCCGCCTTGTACTTCAACGGATAGGGTGCCTGGTTGGGCAGACCGTCACGCCATCTGATCTGGATGGCACCGCGCGCTTCAAGCCGGTGCAACGATGCCACGAGATCATCGAAGCCACAGTCAAGATTCGCTGACAGGTCGCGTCGCGTTGGAGTGATCCACCTGGCGACACATACGCGTTCCAGCACATCGAGCAGACGCTGATCCAGATCATCCGACCAGCTTTTGCGCGCGGGCGCGCCCGCGCGCGCGTGCAACGATTTGGGGGGCAAGTGCAAGATGTTTTGTGACATCAGTCGCCCTCCCCACCGATCAAGCCCAGAGCATTGAGATAGAGGTCGAGTATGGCCCGGCGTTCGGTGAACTCTGCTCGGTCCATCCGGCGCGCCTGAATGGCGGCCTTCATCGCCTTCACGTCATAACCGTTGCCGCGCATCTCGGCATAGACCTCGGCCTTGTCACGGCCCAGCGCGGCCTGCTCTTCTTCAAGCCGCTCGATGCGCTCGGCATAGGCGCGCAGTTGGCCCTTCGCCAGCGAGTTGTGTCCCTTTCCCTCAGCCATCACAGCGCCGCCATGTCGAGCGAGATTTGTCGGAACTGGTCGCTGTCGCCGATGCGCTCATACAGGCGGATGTACTGCCGCGTGCCCTGCACCTTCACGCTGTCGGAGATGGCATCCATCGCCCGCTTCCATTTCGGGTCATCAATGTCGAGACGCCGCAGGCCGAGAACGCGCTGATGATCGATGCGCCCCTTGTTGACCTGAAACGCATCATCGACCAGCACCTTGATTTTCGCGTCGGCGCTGCCGGCCCATTCTTCAATGCACTCGTCAATCAGCGCCTTGGCTGCCTGCAGACCTTCATCGAAGGTGATCAGGTCGGCGACGGCACGCTGCACCTTGTACCTGCCGTCAAAGGTTGTGAGTGAAACGTTGCCCTTGCGGCCGCCGAGCTCCACGTCGTAGCGCTCCGCCGACATGTCCACGAAGGTCTCTACATTCTCGAACGTCTTGAACTTGAAGCTGCGCACTTCATCCTGCAGGGATTTCGCCTGCTTGATGATTGAGCGCACGAGCTCGTCGCGCAGCTTGTCGATCGGCTTCACCAGATGCTCCGGCACCAGCTTGCCGGTGCCGTCCTGCATGTAGCCTTCGGGGATAGGGGTCTGGGTCATATCGACCTCCTGAGTTTTGGTTTTGGTTTTGAAAGAAGCATGGTCCGCCACCACCGCGTCAGCTGCCGAAGCGGATGATTGCGACGCGGTGATGTCGTGATGTTTCGAGGCCGGGCAGCGCGCATCGCGGCAGCCGTCTTGTCGGCCACCTCGATCTGAGCGCGCAGGGTCTCGAACGATCGCTGCACGTCGCGGGTTGTGTCGCCGCCGCCCTTGAGGGCATTGGCCAGCACCACCGCATCGCGGTGCCGTTCAGCGGCGCTACAGACGCCTTCCAGCGTCAGCAGACGAATGGCGAGGGCACGTTCCTCACATGGCCGCAGCATGATGCGGCCATCGTCGCGAATGCTGCGGGCAAGTTCCGCTGGATCAATACGGTAGTTCATGCCGCACCTCCCGGCGTCCACGGCGAGTAGGGCGTGTCATCGCGACTGGTGCGGGACGTGAACGGCACAACGTTCGGCCCGGCCATGGCCTGTGTTTCAAGCGCACGCACATCGCGGGCGATCTTGCGCAGCTCGCGCATCTCCGCCTGAAAATCCCGCTCCAGCAGGTTCCCGTCGATATTGGCATCCACCATTCGGTTCACGCTGGCGGTAATCCGGTCACTGATCATCGTTCTCTCCTTTCAGGGTGAGGCGGCTATGCGGGCAGCCATCGCGGCAGGCCCGATAGACCTTGGGGCGTATGGGGTTCTCGAAGGTCAGCCCGCGTTTCTGCTCGCGGGCGCAATGGTCGCGGCGTATTTCGCCAAGCACCGGGCACTCGACAGTGGCGCCGAGATACAGCCCGCTGACGCTTTGCTCGATCCGGTCCAGACGGCCGGGGTATTTGTTGCTGAGCACCTGCGACACGATGCCGGCTGAAAAGCCCAACGCCTGCGCAACGCGGTTCTGGCTGGTGGCGTCGGCCTGCTCGGCCAGCACCCGCACCCATTCGGGCATGCCGGCACCCCATGCGACCCGCGCGCGCTCAATGGCTGAGGCGCTCATGCGTCACCTCCCGCAAGATCAAGCGTCTCGCCTGTGTTGGGATCACGCAGGGTCTTTTTGTCCGGGTTGAACACCGGCGGCTTTGGCCCTGTGTCTTTCAGTATCCCCCAGCGGGCGAAGCCGTTTGACGTTGACCCGTCGTAAGGCTGGCGCTGTGGAAAGCGATGCACATAGCCCGCCTTCTCGAGCGCATTGAGATACGCCCGCGCATTGGTTTCAGGGTTCTTGTCTGCGTCATCGCGCGCCAGCATCACCAGCTCGCTCAGCGGTAACTTGCGCGCGATGCGCAGCACCTTCCACAGACGGGCGCGGAATGTGCCGGTGCGCTGCTTGCCGGGGCCGCTGTGAGGCTTGCGCGGTCCGCTGACAACGCGCTTGTTTGCACGCTCGCGGCCCTGTGGCGTGGCCTCGTACAGACCCTTTTCAATGCGCCGCACATCGCCCGCCGTCACCAGTGCGCTCAGCGCGGCGGTGATCTCGTTGCGGGGCTTCTTCAAGCGCCGCTCAAGAATATCCAGCCTGACCGGGTGCTGCACCGCTGCGAGCGCTGCAACCAGCCGGGCACGCAGGCCGTTGCCGGGCGTGCGGCACTGGTTGGTTTCGTCCGCTTGCGGAGCGTTAAGGTTAACTACCCCACCCATCAGGACGCCTTCGCGTTGGCAGCACGCGCCTCCGGCCGACGGTCATTGGTAAGGTCTTTGGCGGAGATGTGTTCCAGCGTCACCGGCCCATTGGCCCGACGACCGGCACGCTCCGCAAAAGCGATGGCGTTCATCACCTCGCGGAAGCGCCCGCCGGTCTGCGCATGAATGGCCTTCACAAGGTCTTCTGCGATGGGCACGTCCGCCAGCTCATCACAGCACAGCTTTACGTCAGCAAGGGTGGCGGGTTTGAACACCGTCACATCCGCGATGCGCGAATAAATCTGCGGGTAGCGCTTGAGCCGTGCTGCAACACCCTGCATGCCGCCGATGATGATCGGGCTTTCGGTGAAGTCCGAGATGTCGCGCAGCACCTCAATGATGCCGCCGGCCATGGCGTGTTCGACCTCGTCAACAATCAGCGCCCGACCGCTGACGGATATGCTGGCGATTGCCGCGTTGAGCATGACTTCGGTTGAGCGCGCGGGCGGTTCGCCCAGCTGCGACATCAGATCACGCAGCGCCCAGTTGACCGTCCACCCCTTTTTGGCACGCACAAGTACGTATTCGTTTTTGGCTGCCCACCACGTCAGCGTGCGTGTCTTGCCCAGGCCGGGGACACCTTCGGCAAGCTGCCATGATGCCTCAACGGCACCGCGCGCTTTGACACGCTCGACGCCGGCCATGAAGGCCATCACATTGCTGGTTTTAACAAACCGGTTCCGCATCTCATTCAGTCCTTTTCTAGCGCCGCGCACTGGCCCACGGCTGGCCGCCTCCTATGACGTCAAGTCCTTTGCAATGGTGAGGAGCAGCTGCATTTCCGGGTCTGCCTCTTCTTCCTCAAGGAACTTGCGGTCAGTCTCGTTGAGCTGGTCGCGGTGGCGTTGCGCCCACATCACCCACTCGTAGCCATTGCCGTCGGGTTCGGGGTCGCCGGCAAAGCGCGCGTCTTGGATGCGCACGATCTCGGCGTCCTTCGCCTCAAGATCAGCAAACGCCTGTGCGGCCAGCGCTTCGTCTTCGGCGCTCACGTGTTGTTCTTCGATGTCGCCACTCATGGCGCGCAGGTTGTCTTCCGCAGCACGGGTCGCGGGTGTGTCATGCGGTGTTGTTGTTTTGGGAAAAGCCAGAACGGTGTCGGCGCGACGGGCGCTTTCCTCGCGCAACCTGTCAGCCAGCAGGTGCGGCTTGTATTTGCGCGCACGGCGGCGGGCATCGACGCGGCCCTCGTTCAGCACTTCGCGCTGGCGCTTGAGCGCATCAACCGCGATCTGCCTGCGGTCGCCACCGGACCGTTCCGGGCATTCGGCAACGCAGATGAATGCGCCGTCCATCGCATAGACGTGGATGAACCCCATGTCGCAGGGGTCAAGACGCACATGTACGCGGCTGCCGACCAGCGGTCCAAGTTCCGGGGCAATGAAGGCTGCCCGTTCGACATGGATACCCTTTTTGCCAACGACGCGAATGCCGTCCTTGTCGGGCGCTTCCATCAGCATCGTGTCGAGAATGCGCTCGTCGCGCACTGCCTGAATGCCGCCGGTCCATTGCATGGCGGTTTCAAATGGCGACTTGCCGTTGAGGCCGGCATGCGGTTCGCGCTCGTACTGGGTTTCAATCCAGCTGTCGCAGATTTGCTGCAGCTCTTCGCCGGACAGTTGAACGTCGAGCACCTGGTCGGAACTGCCAAAGCGCTGCGCAAATGACCGTCGCGCCTCAATGCTTTTTCTGTCTGCCACGCTGTGGCCGACAAAGCCGGGCAGCAACGCAAGCAGGTCGCGCGCCATGGTGCCAAAGAACCGCTCGATATGCGGCTTGCCTTCCGGCGTGAACGGCGGGCAAAGCTGGTGCCGGATGGACAGGTCAGCAAGGCCGCGTGTGAAATGCGCCGATACAAAATCCTTGCCGTTGTCGGTTTTCAGGGTGTCTGGAACACCCCATTCAAGGATGGCTTTTCGGATGACGCCTGATGCGGCGACGGCGCGCGGTGTCTCAGTGACCAGCACCTTCACACGGCGGGAATAAACGTCGATCACGCCGGTGATATTCATGCGACGGCGGCTGCCGTCTTCTTCGACGGTCATCACATCGGCGGGCGTGGCGTCGATCTCCCAAATCTGATTGAGCGCAACCACGTTCTCGCTCGATGATCCGAAGGCAGAGCGGAACTTTGATTTGTGCTTGTCGGGATCATGCAGCGACAGCAGGTGCGCTGCGTTCTCTTCCTTGAATGTGGCCATCCAGCGCTGAACGGTGCGCTTGGGCAGCGTCTCGCCGAACTGTGTTTCGATGGCGCGCATCAGCTGGTTGGCTGTCAGCTGCGGGCGCGTCTCGCATTGGGTGGCGGCGAAGTCGCGCATAGCTGGCTGGCTGTCGATCGTGCCGGAGCCCTTGCGGTGTCCGTACTTGCCTTCGAGCGCTTCAATGCCCTCGCGTTTTGCCTTGCGCACCCAGCTTTCCAGCGTACGCGCATTGACGCGATAGACGTAGTCGCGAACCCATTCAGGTATTTCAACATCGCCTGCAGCTGCGGCCTCTTTTGAAGGGTTGTTATAGAGGTGGCAAAACGCTGCCCGCGCGTGCCCGCCTTGAAGCGAGGCGGCGTCGGCAAACACCCGAAACAGATTGACCACATACAGCCGCGCCTGACCCCGGTTCCGCTTGCCGCGAACACAGGGCGTGAAGGTCGCGTCATCGCGCTGCGCCACATACGGCGCATCCGCATTAACCGCTCGGCGCGCGAGCGCGATGCGTGCGACTTCGGGCAGCGATGAGATGTGGTATTCGTCGCCGCCACCCCGCGCCCGTCGAGGTCGGGAGACCCATTCCTCAGAATGAGCGCGACGCTTCATGTTCTGCTGCGTATTGGGCAACCCCGGCAGGTCCAGCCGAGCCAGCTCCTTCGCGGTGTACCAGCTCATGCCGCCTGACTCCCCTTGCGGGTGCAGGTCATGCTACGAGTCCGGGTCTTTCTGGCTCGATCTGCGTTTTGGTATCGCGATGGCCAGATGTCGCGAGGCGACATGCCGATAACATCGGCGATGCGTTTCTGGGATGTGGGGAGGTGCCGGTTCTTGACACCTGTAATGGCCGTAATGTCGACGCCGCTGTCACGCGCGATCTGCGCGAGACTGCTGCCTGCCTTTTCCAAGGCCGCCTTCACATCAGGCCACTGCCAGTCTGCGGGCTTCACATGGCTCTTAGAATGGGCCGACATAACGTTTTTTGGTCCTAATGGTTCCATTTATGGAACTATGGACACAATTATGGGGCGTCTTGTCAACGATAAAATCGATGGATGATGCAATCGACGCTGCGGACCAGGTCTTTGCGGACCGCCTGCGCGAAGCCCGCGGCAAAAAAAGCCAGACCGAAATGGCTCAGCAGCTGGGGGTCCCGAAGAACACGTATGGTCGATACGAGCGAGGACAGACACGGCCCGATGTCGCGTTTATTCGAGGGTTTTGTGAGCTGCTTGGTGTCGAAGAATCGTGGCTGATTTCGGGACGCGGACGACCCAACCGAGACGGTCTCACCACAACCTCAAGAATTGTCGAGACTGGTTTTGCCGATGAGGCTGGGTCCAGTGACGATTTTGTTGCCATCCCCCGATATGCGGTCGAGGCATCAGCGGGGCCTGGGCGTCAGGCGCTGGCAGAGCAGGCACTTGAAGATGTTGCCTTCCGCCGCGACTGGCTGCGGTCAATCGGCGTCTCGCCCGCGCGCGCCATGACACTCATCGCGGCCGGGGATTCAATGGAGCCGACCATAAGACATGGCGATCTGTTGCTTGTGGATACCGGCATCGAGACTGTGATGGACAACGCCATCTATGTCCTGAGCCTTCACGGCGCGGTGCTCTTGAAGCGCGTTCAAAGGCTGATTGACGGAACGGTATTGGTGAAGAGCGACAACAGCCTGTACGCTGAAGAGCGGATAGGCGCCGCCGATGCCGACCAACTCCACGTCGTCGGCCGCGTCCGCTGGCACGGCAGAACTCTATAGAGGCAGGTCATGGAAAAGCAGCCTGAAGATCAACTCGACCTACGGACGCAATGGAAGATTGCGGGCACGTTTTTCGGCATCTTTGTTGTTATTTTCCTCGCTTGGGCGCTCGGCATCTTTAGCTCTGAACCCACCAAAGCGGAGCGGGACGCCGCTGCGTATCGGGGGGATTGCGAGAACCAGATCACTGGTCTCGTGGCTGCCCAAGGCTTCGTTAGAGACACCCTTCGCGCGCCAGCGACCGCCGAGTTCGGCGTACTTGGATATGACGGTGTGGCGGTGACGGTGTTGCCAGACTGCCGATACAGCGTTCGCTCTTTTGTCGATTCACAAAACGGATTTGGCGCAATGATCCGAACCCGTTTCGACGCGACTGTCAGCCTCGACAGAGACCGCAGTATCTGGACGCTGGAAAGCCTCGAACTCGCCGAACGATAAGGGCCATTCAAACCCGCTTTCAGCATTCATCTTTAGCGAAGGCGTTGCCGGGCACCCACAAACGATAAATGCCGGGCATCGCTAGGTTTTTCAACTTCTCACGGCGCCAACACAAGATGAACGTTTGCCATTCATCTTGCCGAAACTTTCCGACTAGAACAAAACGCGAAGCCCTATGTGCATCAAGGCTTTAGCGCGATCCGGCCTCCGCAAACTAAGTGGCGCACCGGGCGTCTTTATGCAACGCCGATCATTGCGCGATTTTTGGGATGACCCCATCTAAGCCCTTGATCTACCGCCCATTCCCGCCTTTTCCCGCCTAATCCCGGATTACTCAGCACACACCGTAACTATGTGGCGCGGTACACGCGCTACATAAAGCCACGATGGAAACTCTACTAAACATTTGAAAACAATGGTGCCCAGGGGCGGGATCGAACCACCGACACTGCGATTTTCAGTCGCATGCTCTACCAACTGAGCTACCTGGGCGTGCCTGGCCGGATGGTGTGTTTCCGCGGTGAGCGGAGCCGGTTGGAAACCGGGGCCAAGGCGGCGGTTTATAGGCAAATACGGCGGTTAAGTCCAGCCTGTGCGCGGGTTGATTTTGCGCGCTGGAGACTGGGCTTAGTGGCGGGTGATGTCGTCCTCGTTTTTGGACGTTGCCTCTGCCACCGCCGAAGCCATGTCCCATTCGTCCGGGGGTTCCACGGCGGGGATCGCGTATTTGCCGCCGAGCCAGCGCGACAGGTCCACGTCGGCGCAGCGCTTTGAGCAGAACGGGCGGTAGGTCAGGTCAACGGGCTTGCCGCAGTTGGTGCATTTGGCGGTCTTGCTCATGCGGTAATATCTGCGCTTGTTGGTGTTGGCGTGCGTGCGGGTGCGGCTGTGGGTGTGCTGACGTCAACATACTGCCGGGGCACGCCGGTTGCCGGAGCAAGCGTGATTTCCACGCCAAGGCGCGCCTTGAGCTGAGGGATGAGGCCGGACGCCGTCAGCCACGCCACCACATCGTCTGCGGCGTGCAGCGTCAGCGGTTTGCCCGGCGCATCAGCAGCGGCGGCTTGTGCGGCGCGCAACACGGTGTAGGCCATGGTGGCTTTGGTCTTGTTGGCATCGCGGCGGATCGGGTCCAGCAGCAGGCGATCAAGCGGTTCGCGCACGCGCTTGCGGGTCATCTCAACGGTGCCGAATTCGCTCATGGGCAAAATCTGCGTCGGCGTGCGGTCGCCTTCAAAGCCTGCTTCAAGACGCGCCACCACTTCTTCGCGGTGGGATTCTTCGGCCAGGTGAATGAAATCAATGATGACCAGTCCGCCGACACCGCGCAGGCGCACCTGACGGGCAATCGCATCAGCCGATTCAAGGTTGATGCGGTGGCTGGTCTGCTCAAGGTCTGAAGCGGCGGTAAAGCTGCCGGAGTTCACATCCACCGCTGTCAGCGCCTCGGTGCGCTCTATGGTGATCCAGCCGCCGGACGGCAGGTCCACACGCGACGACAAGGCTGTTTCTATTTCAGCGTCCACACCGCGCTCGGCAAACAAAGGCGTGCGCGACGCGTGATGCTTGAGCGTGGCGGCAAAGCCGGGCATCACCGCATCGCAATAGGCGCGCGCCTTGACGAACGCATCCGCGTCATCAATCAGCACGGCTTTTGTGTCTTCGTTGAGATGATCGCGCAGCACACGCTGCACCGGGCCAAGCTCGCGGAACACTGTGGCCGGCGCTGTGGTGCCCCTGGCGCGCTCGCGCACTTCGCGCCACATTTCCAGCACATGGCGGGCGTCGCGCTCGACGGCGGCTTCGTCCGCATTGAGGGCCGCCGTGCGCACGATCCAGCCGCACTTGCTCACGTCATCATCAGGGGTTGATGCGGCGACGTCTGCCCCCACACGCTCAACCAGCTCAGTCAGGCGGGCGCGGTCGTCTTCGTCCTCGATGCGGCGCGACAAGGCAACGCCGGGCTGGTGCGGCACCAGCACCAGCAGGCGGCCGGGAATGGTGACGTTGGCTGAAAGCCGCGGGCCTTTGTCGCCGATCGGGTCTTTCAACACCTGCACGACGATTTTTTCGCCTTCGCGCACACAGTCGTTGATGCGGGGCATCTTGCCGGCATCGCGAAGGCCCATCAGCTCACACAGGCATTGCGCCTCACGCACACCCAAAAAGCCGGAGCGGGCCAGACCGATATCAACGAACGCCGCCTGCATACCCGGCAACACACGCTCAACACGGCCAACCATGAGATTGCCCACAAGGCTTGCCCCCGTGGTGCCGCCGGAGCACGGGCCCTGGGCGCTGTCGTCAATGCTGCGTTCAATCACCAGATCACGCAGCACGCCGTCATCCATCAATGCGATGCGCGTCTCGCCGATGCCGACATTGATGAGGATTTCTTCGCTCATGGAAAACTGCGCCGATAACTCTGTGTGACGATTCTGGTTGCAGGCTATGTGCAAGTCTAAGCCGCGCAGGGGATGCATGGCCAGACACACAGGCCGCAAAAAGCGGATTAAAGCGTTGATGCCGCGACGTAACCTGCACCGGCCAGCATCGCGTGCGTTTCTGCCAGCGGCAGGCCCACTATGGCGGTGTATGAGCCGATTATGGCGGGAATAAAGGCTGAGGCCCGGCCCTGAATGGCATAGCCACCCGCCTTGCCGTGCCATTCGCCACTGGCGATGTAGGTGTTTATGTCGGCTTGGGTCAGGCGTTTGACCTTCACCCGCGCCTCCACAACCCGAACGCTCACGCGGGCGTCAGGCGCAATGATACACACGCCCGTAAACACCCGGTGCGCGCGCCCCGACAGCAGGTCAAGGCACCGACGGGCTGAGGCTTCATCTTCCGTTTTTGGCAGGATGCGCCGCCCGACACCCACCACCGTATCGGCCGCCAGCACATAGGCATCTGCGTGCACGGATGCGACCGTGCGGGCTTTCTCGCACGCCAGACGCTCCGCATACGGACGGGGCTGCTCGGTTGGTCCGGGGGTTTCGTCAATGTCAGCCGGTGCCACCAAATCCGGCACGATGCCGATCTGCGCCAGCAATTCAAGGCGGCGCGGCGAGGCGCTGGCAAGAATGAGCCGTGGGGCGGGCGCGCTCATGCAGCCGCCTTAATGCTATTTGTAGCGATAGGTGATGCGGCCCTTGGTCAGGTCGTAGGGCGTCATCTCGACCAGCACTTTATCGCCCGCCAGCACGCGAATGCGGTTCTTGCGCATTTTGCCGGCGGTGTGGGCGATAATCTGGTGCTCGTTCTCAAGCTCCACCCGGAAGGTGGCATTGGGGAGCAGTTCAACAACTGTGCCCGGAAACTCAAGCAGTTCTTCTTTTGCCATTGCGGCCTTTCCAGTTTCTCAACCATGCAGGGTGCGGCGGAATGCCGACAAGATGCCGCGTTCAACGCCCGCCCCCGTGAATTGCGCCGGAGAATGGGCATTTGGGGCGGTAAAATCAAGGTGGCGCGCAAACAGGATCAGGTGCGTTGACGAAAGCACAAATGTTCACCTATTGTTCCACAACGTAAGCATCAGGAAAGAGAAACAAAATGCAGGGAAGTTGTTGCTGTGGCGCTGTGAGATTTGAACTCACCGCGCCGCCTTCCATGATGGGAACATGCCATTGCACCCGATGCCGCAAGGTGGGCGCGAGCGCTTTGGTGTTTGTCAAAAAAGACGACATCACGTGGCTGAGCGGGCGCGACAAGGTTCAAGAATACCAGCCTGAACCGCCGCACAAATATACCCGGTGCTTCTGCCGTGTCTGTGGCACGTCGCTGGGGGAGATATTGTCGGACGAAGCGAGCTTTCCGATCAACGCCCATGTGCTGGATGATGATCCCGGCGTGCGAAACGCATTTCATGAGTTCGTGGCTGAGAAGCCCGTCTGGTATGACATCGCGGATGACGCGAAGCAGTTTGAAGGGCACCCGACAAGCAGCTAGATGAGCCGGCCGCTGGCTGCCTAGCCACTTGGTGCCGCGCGCCAGCCGAAGCGCTGTTTTATCCGCTCCATCAATGCGTCACGCACCTCGCGGTAGGCATTGAGGCACTGCTCGCGGGAGCCTTCCACGAGCGTGGGGTCATGGGTGGGCCAGTACTCCACGTCGGCAGCCATCGCGCGGGTCAGGTCCACGGCGTTGTGCTGGGCTTCGGGCGTCAGCGAAATGATGAGATCAAAGCTCGTGTCTTCGAGTTCCTCAAAGCTGCGAGGCTTGTGTTTGGTGAGGTCGATGCCCAGTTCATCCATCACCGTCACAACAAACGGGTCCACTTCGCCCGCCCGCACGCCCACCGACTCCACAAACACATGGCGGCCGAACAGGTGTTTCATGAGGCCCTCCGCCATTGGTGAGCGCACGGCATTCTGGCTGCAGGCAAACAGCACAGCATCGGGCAGGTCTTCACCATGGGGGCCACGCATATGCGTCAGCCCTTCATGTGCAGGACGCAAATCAGCGTGAACAGCCGCCGGGAGGTATCGTGATCGATGGCGATCTTACCCGCCAGACGCTCTGTCAGCAGGCTCGCGCCCTCATTGTGCAGGCCCCGGCGGCCCATATCGATGGCTTCAATCTTTGACGGCGACGCCGACCTGATGGCCTCGTAATAGCTTTCGCAGATCAGGAAATAGTCCTTGATGATGCGGCGGAACGGCGTCAGCGACAAGATGACTTTGCCATGCGGCTCTTCGGCTGCGTCGCGGATGTCGAACACCAGCCGGTTTTCCTCGATCGCCAGATGCAGGTTGTAGGGGCCCGCATCGCTGCCCTCGGGCGCAAAGGTGTTGTCCTCCAGAAGGTCAAAAATCGCGACCTTGCGTTCGTGCTCGATTTCCGGCGACCGGCGCACGACCGACGCCTCATCAAGCACGATGGAAGCGATGCGCTTTTTCGGGTCAACGGGTGCTGATGCGTCGTCGGTCATGTGTGTGCCGCAGTTAAAAGACTTGTCGGCAGTCTATGGTGTTGAACGTGGTCTTCCTAGTGCGCGCTGCCGCACATTAACCGTGCCTCACCCCGTCGCAAATGAGAGTGGACCCCGGATCAAGTCCGGGGTGACGGCGTTTGGGCGGCTGGGCTATTTGTTGAGCCTGATCGATACCGAGCGGCCGTGGGCTTCGAGCCCCTCAGCGTCTGCCAGCGCGACGGCTGCCGGGCCGATGCGGCCAAGGCTTGCGGCATCGCATTTCACCAGCGATGTGCGCTTCATGAAATCCAGCACCGACAACCCTGACGAAAACCGCGCCGAGCGGGCGGTCGGCAGCACGTGGTTTGTACCGGCCACATAATCGCCGACGGCTTCCGGCGTATAGCGGCCCAGGAAGATGGCACCGGCATGGCGGATCTTGTCTGCCAACGGTTCAGGGTCGGCTACCGCAAGCTCCAGGTGTTCGGGCGCCAGCCGGTTGACCAGCGGCACGGCATCCTCAAGCGACGCCACCGTGATGATGGCACCATACCCATACCAGCTTGCCGCAGCGGTAGTCTGGCGGCTCAACATCCCAAGCTGGCTTTCAACCGCCAGCGCCACTTCGTCCGCACACGTTGCATTGTCAGTTATCAGAATAGACTGCGACGACGGGTCATGCTCGGCCTGACTCAGAAGATCTGCCGCAATCCATGCAGGATCGTTTTCACCGTCAGCCACCACGAGGATTTCAGATGGCCCGGCGATCATGTCGATACCGACCGTGCCGAATACCTGCCGCTTGGCAGCCGCCACATAGGCGTTGCCGGGGCCAACGATCTTGTCCACCGGCGCGATGCTATCCGTGCCAAATGCCAGCGCGGCCACGGCCTGCGCGCCGCCGATGCAATACACCTCGGTGACGCCCGCCAGCTTTGCTGCGGCAAGCACCAGCGGGTTTTCGATACCGTCTGGCGTTGGCACCACCATCACCACGCGCTCAACACCTGCCACGCGGGCGGGTATGGCGTTCATCAAAACGGATGACGGATAGGCCGCCGTGCCACCGGGCACATATAAACCCGCAGCGTCCACCGCCGACCAGCGGTGGCCAAGCTCCACGCCTGCGTCGTCCGTGAAGCGCATCGACTGCGGCATCTGGCGGGCATGAAACGCCTCGATGCGCGCTGCGGCGAGTTTCAGCGCGTCCATTGTGTGTGCAGGCACGTTGGCGGCAGCCGCATCAAGACGCGACTGAGGGATTCGCAGATCATCCGCACCTGTCAGCGACACGCGGTCAAACTTGTTTGTGAGCTCAATGACCGCCGCATCGCCGCGCGCACGCACGTCAGCAATGATCGCGGCCACATCTGTGTTGACGTCCACGGCAGTTTCGCGCTTTGCGGTCAACAGGTCGGCAAACTGCGCCTCAAAGTCGGCGGCGCGCGCGTCAAGGCGGCGTGGTTGGGTGCGGTCAGTCATGTGCAGGTCAAACCGGGTTGCAGGCCTAAAGGTCGTGGGCGGGCTTTGAGGTGGTTTCCCACGCCGTGCCGATATCGGTCAAATGGCCCTCAATGCACTCCACGTCCAGTGCAATCGTGCCGCCACCGGCAAAATCAAGCGTAATTGTGCCTGCGGGGCTGTTGTCTTCGCCGTCCGGGGCAAAGCGGATGGCCAGCAACTCCACCACCGCGTCTTTTGCATCCAGCTTTATATTCTGCGAGCGGACGGCCAGCACGTCGTCAAAGTGCAGCCCTGTGCGGATACGCGAATGCCCGCGCTTTGTATCCTGTTCCCAGCGGAAGCGATTGAACACGGCAGCGAAGCGGCGGCGCTTTTTCTCATAGGCAAAGTCGCCCACCAGCGTCACCGCATCCTGGAGATGGGTAGATGCAACAGTAAGATCATCAGCGTCTTCGATGCGCAGGCGCAGGGGTTTCATGAGCAGTCCAAAACGTCTTAACCGGCCAGCCGGGAAATATCCGCACCGCAGTTCGAGAGCTTGTCTTCCAGGCGCTCAAATCCGCGATCCAGATGATAAACGCGAGAGATAACCGTTTCGCCCTCCGCCGCCAAGCCCGCGATCACCAGCGACACCGACGCCCGCAGGTCTGTTGCCATCACCGGCGCACCGCGCAGCGCCTTGACGCCGGACACAATGGCGCGGTCGCCATGCAGCGACACAAGCGCCCCCAGCCGGGCCAGCTCCTGCACATGCATGAAGCGGTTTTCAAAAATCGTTTCGGTCATCTGCGCATTGCCGTCGGCCATGGTCATCAGCGCCATGAACTGGGCCTGCAGGTCTGTGGGAAACGCGGGGTAAGGCTGGGTGACAATATCAACCGGCGTCACCGGCGTGCCGTTGCGCGCCACGCGAAGGCCCGCATCCACATCCTCGATCGTGATGCCGGCCGCGGACAGCGCCTGCAACGGCGCCTCAAACAGGCTGCGGTCGGCGCCGGTCAGCGTCACGTCACCGCCGGCCATTGCCACCGCCATGGCATAGGTGCCGGCCTCGATACGGTCGCAGATGACAGCCACCTGCGCCCCGTGCAGCTTGTCCACGCCGGTAATGCGCAATGTGGAGGAGCCCAGCCCGTCAATCTTCGCGCCCATCGCCACGAGGCATTCAGCCAGATTGGTGATCTCCGGCTCACGGGCGGCGTTTTCAATGATTGTCTCGCCTTTGGCCAGAACAGCGGCCATCAGCACATTGTGGGTGGCACCGACAGAGGGCATGGAGAACCGCACTTCGGCACCCCGCAACCCGTCCTTGGCGCGTGCAATGACGTAGCCCTTGTCGAGCTCAATGGTTGCGCCGAGTTTCTCCAGCCCCTGCAAATGCAGGTCAACCGGCCGCGTACCGATGGCACAGCCGCCAGGCAACGACACATCCGCTTCGCCGCAGCGGCCCAGCAACGGCCCAAGCACCCAGAAGCTGGCGCGCATCTTCGATACAAGCTCATAGTCCGCGTGCGTGCTTTCTATGGTGCGCGCGGTGAGCCGGATGGTGCGGCCGCCGGGGCGGTATTTCGCGTCCGGCCCGAACCCCGCCAGCCGTTTGGCCTGCTCCACGCCCAGCGACAACCGGCCCTCGGTGCGCGTGGTGAGCGGCTCCCACTCATCGTTGCCGTTGAGCACATCAATCTCGACACCCAGTTGCGCGAGCAGGCGGGCGAGCGTTGCAATATCGGTGAGGCGCGGCAGGTTGGTGAGCACCAGCGGCTCATCCGTCAGCAGGCTGGCGATCATCAGTGGCAGGGCGGCGTTCTTGGCGCCCGAAATGGGGATTTCGCCATGCAGCGCCGTGCCGCCGGTAAGCCTGATCCTGTCCATGAGCGGGCATATCCTGAGTGAAACGCGAAACAGCGGTGTGTCGCCGTCTAATACGCCATTTAATAAGGCGCTGGTGAGGCGAAAAGATTAAGCGTCTTTGGTGGCCGATGACGTGGTGCCTGCTGCGCGGGCCTTCGCCTGCTGCTTGCGGCGCTGGAGGTTGGCTTTCAGAGCAGCCGCCTGCTTTGCCTGCCGGTCCGACAGGCCCGCGTCAGGCGCACCGCGCTCACGAGCGCCGGATTTTTTGGTGGATTTCATGTGGTCAGAGCCTTTTTGAGAGCGCGCGACAGGCTGCAAAATGCAGTGCCGGGCCGAATTGCGCGCGATCCTGCAAAGCTGCGCGCCCAGGGTCAAGGTCCGCTGCGGCATACCGGGTGTTTGGCCGCGTGTTTGGCCGCATGTGTGGCCGCGTGTGTGGCGGGTGAAAAGCGGTATTGCGGGGGGCAACCGCATATGGCAGTTTCCGCCCTCGCCTGGCGGGCCGTTAACCCAATTTGATTGGTTTTCCCCGATGCTTCCGCCAGCAACACGCCGCGGTAGCTCAGTGGTAGAGCGCACCCTTGGTAAGGGTGAGGCCGGGAGTTCAATTCTCCCTCGCGGCACCATTTCTTGTCTTTTTGCCTCACGCGCGCAGCGCTCCGGCGGGGCGGCGCACTAGCGCCGACACCCGGTCGGGTGTTTGGGGTGCGAAGCCTTTACCTCACATGCGCAGCGCTCCGGCGGGGCAGCGCAAAAGCGCCGACGCCTGATCGAGGCCTTGCGTTAGTGCCGCCAGTGGCCCGCCACCCACACATGCCGCGCGCCGTTCCAGCGCCAATACCCGTCGGTCCAAACAGCAAAGGCGCTTGGGCGCGCCGGTCGCACAGTCACCACCCGGCGTACCGGCGGTGCCACGCGCACAACCACGTTTGGCCTCACAACCACAGCCTTTGCTGCAACACCCTTGGCAACCACATGGCGCGGCGCAGCAGCAGCCTCAGACGGCGCAAACGCCGTTCCCGCCACCAGCGCACACGCGGTAATGACGGCGGCAGAAAAAGCACGGCGCGAAACTCGGATAGAAGACGTCATAACTGTTCTCCTGACTGAACAAGCAGGGCACTCACGACATCTTCAACGGGGTGGGGAGGAATTTCCGTCGAAGTCAATAAAAAAGCCCCGGCGGAGTGTTCCGCCGGGGCTTTGTTTGTCGCGTCTGACGCCTTGGTGTTAGGCGGCCTGGTAGCCGAGGACGGCTTTGACTTCGAGGAACTCTTCGAAGCCGAACTCGCCCCATTCGCGGCCGTTGCCGGACTGTTTGTAGCCACCAAACGGGGCATTAAAGTCCGGGCCAGCGCCGTTCAGGTGCACGTTGCCGGCGCGGATCTTGCCGGCCACTTCGCGGGCGTGCTCGATGTTGCCGGACTGCACGTAAGACGACAGACCGTATTCGGTGTCGTTGGCCATCTCGATGGCCTGCTCTTCCGTCTCGTAGGTGAGGATGGAGAGCACCGGGCCGAAAATCTCCTCGCGGGAAATTGTCATGTCCGGCGTCACATCGGCAAACACCGTCGGGCGCACATAGTAGCCCTTGTTGAGACCATCAGGACGGCCCGTGCCGCCGGTCAGCAGTGTTGCGCCTTCGTCGATGCCCTTCTGGATCAGATCCTGGATCTTGTTGAACTGAACCTCTGAGACAACCGGGCCGATGGTTGTGCCTTCGGCGAACGGGTCACCGGCTTTCACGCCTTCAGCAGCGGCCTTGGCCACAGCCTTGGCTTCGTCGTTCTTGGACGCGGGCACAAACATGCGCGTGGGGGCGTTGCATGACTGGCCTGAGTTCATCATCACGCCCTGCACGCCACCGGCAACGGCTGCCTGAATGTCTGCATCTTCCAGCACGATGTTGGGGGACTTGCCGCCCAGCTCCTGTGCCACACGCTTCACCGTGTCGGCGGCAGCCTTGGCCACCAGAATGCCGGCGCGGGTGGAGCCGGTGAACGACACCATGTCCACATCCTTGTGGCTTGAAAGCGGCGCACCCACGCTGGGGCCGTCGCCATTTACAAGGTTGAACACGCCCTTGGGCACGCCTGCTTCATGCAGGATTTCAGCCACCAGAATGGCGTTGAGCGGCGCTACTTCAGACGGCTTGAGCACCATTGTGCAGCCAGCGGCCAGCGCGGGTGCCACCTTGCAGACGATCTGGTTCACCGGCCAGTTCCACGGCGTGATGAAACCGCACACGCCCACAGCTTCCTTCCTGATCTGTGTGGTGCCGCGGGTTTCCTCGAACTGATAGTTTTTCAGGATTTCGAGATTTGTTGTGAAGTGGCCAAGGCCGGTTGCAGCCTGCGCTGCCTTGGACAGCCAGATCGGCGCGCCCATTTCAGTCGCGATGGTTTCAGCAATCTCGTCATAGCGGCTTTGATAGACCTGAATGATCTTTTCAAAAACGGCAATGCGCTCTTCGCGTGTGGTGTTGGACCATGCGGGGAACGCGGCCTTGGCGGCGGCAACCGCCGCATCCACGTCAGCCGCTGAGCCCATCGAGATTTTGCCACAGGGCTCTTCGGTGGCGGGGTTGATGACATCCAGCGTCTTGGGGGTGGCGGGGTCAACCCAGGCACCATTGATGTAAAACTGAAGGGCTTCTTTCACGTGTTTTCTCCCGTAGTGCGGGGGCGGCGCTGTGACCGGGTGCCCGCGTTTCGCAAACTGTGTCTGAGGCGAGCGCGCCACCAAGAATGTCGCGCTCAATTCCCCCTCTGGCATATGGGGGCGGGCCGCTGGCAAAAGGCAATTTTCCCGCTCTTTTTTGCGCTGAACCCGTATCCGGGGCGGACTCTTGCACAAACACCCGCCGCGTCGCTAGTGCTGTGGACCCCTCAGATTCGGTCATTTTTGCGCTCACGGCGGGTAGCGCCTCCGCGGGGGCGGCCTGACCGGCCGACGCGCGGTCGCGCGCCTGGCTGGACGGCGCACGGCAGCGCTCTACGGCAACCTGTATCTTCAGGGCCGGTCTGACTTCCGGATTGCCTCCCCGCGACTTGGTCGCGGGGCCCAGAGCGGCACGGCACGAACCGCAGCAACCTAGAGTGTCCGCAACCATTCAATCATATGCGCGGCGATCTCCTCGCCCTTGTCGTCCTGCAGGAAGTGGCCGGCGTTCTGGATGGTTTTATGCGGCTGGCCTTTGGCACCCTTGAAGCGTTTGGCAAAGACCTTGTCCTGACCGGCCGTCACAGGGTCACTATCCGAGAACACCAGCAGCACGGGTGTGTCCAGCTTCTCCAGCTTTTTCCATGCGGCGTGGCCCTGACCAAGTTCACTGGGCACCAGCCACGGCATGGCGCGCGGGCCTGCCATATAGGGTTCGTCGGGGAATGGGGCCTGATAGGCGGCAATCTCGTCATCGCTCAGTGTGCTGATTGTTGCGGATTGCAGCGTCGCGCCGGGGTTGAACTCGCGCGCATAGCGGGCGTGGGCAATCCAGTCTGGAAACCCGTTGATCTTGTCCATGCTGGTGATGCTGTCGCCCTTGCGCCACGCCTGAAAGCGCGTCAGCCAGCGGCCGATCGCCGACATGGGGAACGGTGCTGCGGGCAGACCCGTATTGCCCGCGATGATGGATGCAAAACGCTGCGGTATTTCAGCCACCACACGCAGACCAATCAGACCGCCCCAGTCCTGCACAAACACGTTGATGTCTTTGAGGTCCAGACCTTCAATAAAGGCGCGCATCCATGCGACCTGGCCTGAATACGTGAAGGCATCCTTGGCAGTGGGTTTGTCGGACTTGCCAAAACCCACAAGATCGGGCGCGATGACGCGGTATCCGGCGGCGACCAGCGGCGGGATCATCTTGCGGTAGAGGTAGCTCCAGCTTGGCTGGCCGTGCAGCAGCAATACCACCCTGCCGTCGCGCGGGCCTTCGTCCACGTAATGCATCTCAATGCCCGGCGCGACACTCTGATAGTGCGGCGCAAAGGGATAGTCCGGCAGGTTTTCAAACCGTTCGGCGGGCGTGCGGATGATGGTTGTTTTCGGCTGCGACACGTTGAAAAATCCTCTCTGCGGCGATGCTGTGCGCAAAAGGTGGCCATGCGACGCTGATTGCGCAAGCGCTATATTTTTCGTCAAGCCGCGCATTATGGGATTTGCATCTGGGGCGACGAACCGTGCCGCTTGATGAGACGCCGGGAACCGCTAAACTCCCGTGCAAACAAATATATACGCCTGTGTGGAGGAGACCCCGATGCATGATCTCGTGATCCGGAACGGCCTGGTTTATGACGGGTTGGGCGGCAAACCCTACGAAGCTGACGTGGCAATAGATGGCGGCGTGATTTCCGCGGTTGGCACGGTTAGCGCCGCGGGCCGTGAGGAGATTGACGCCGCAGGGCAGATCGTGACGCCGGGCTTTGTTGATCCGCACACCCACTATGACGGTCAGGTCACCTGGGACCCCTATTTGCAGCCCTCGACATTTCACGGCGTGACAACCGCTGTGATGGGCAATTGCGGTGTGGGCTTTGCGCCCTGCGCGCCTGATCGTCACCACTGGCTCATTGGCCTGATGGAAGGCGTGGAAGATATTCCGGGTACGGCGCTTTTTGAGGGCATCAAGTGGAACTGGGAGAGTTTTCCCGAATACATGGATGCAGTGGAAGCCTCACCGCTGGCCATTGATGTGGGCCTGCAACTGCCCCACGGCGCGTTGCGCGCCTATGTGATGGGTGAACGCGGCGCGCGGCTTGAGCCTGCAACCCGTGAAGACACCGACAAGATGGCGACGCTGGTGGAAGACGCACTCAACGCGGGCGCGCTGGGCGTGACAACATCGCGCACGGAAAAGCACCGCGACAAGGATGGCGAGCATACGCCCACCTACAAAGCCGAAGAGATGGAGCTTACCGGCATTGCCGAAGCGATGAAGCGCGCGGGCAACGGCGAGGGCAAGGGCGTCTTTCAGTTGATTGCGGATTTCCGCGACATCGACTGGGAGTTCGATTTGCTGCGCAAGGTCGTTGAAGTGTCCGGCAGGCCACTGTCGCTCACCATCGAGCAGGACGACCGACACCCGGATATCTGGCACCAGGTGCTGGACAAGATTGCCGAAGCCAACAACGACGGCCTGCCCATGCGCGGGCAGGTACCGCCACGTGCCACCGGCGTGGTGATGGGGCTGACGGCCTCGATCAACCCGTTCTTGCTGTATTCCACCTTCCACGAAATCATGCCGCGTACGCTTGATGCGCAGGTGGCTGCCCTTAATGACCCTGATTTCCGCGCCCGACTGCTCGCAGAAAATGTCGAATACAAGGAAGGCGAGATTTCCACCCAGTTGTTCTCGTGGTTCCACAAGATGTTCAGGCTGGGCAGCCCGCCCGACTATGAACCGGCCCCTGAGGACAGCGTGGCCGCCCATGCCGAACGCGAAGGCCGTGACCCGCGCGAGGTATTGCTGGACTGGATGGCGGAAGATGACGGCAAGGCGCTGATCTATTTCCCTTTGATGAACTACCTGCCGGGCGATCTGTCATTTGTCGAGCAGATGCTCAAGCACCCCAATACGGCCTTTGGCCTGAGCGACGGCGGAGCGCATGTGGGCATCATCTGCGATTCGAGTTTTCCCACCACATTGCTCACCCACTGGGGCCGCGACCGCACACGCGGTGAAAAGCTGCCGCTGGAGTGGATCATCAGTGGACAGACAAAACGCACCGCTGAACTTGTGGGTCTGTATGACCGGGGTGTGCTGGCACCGGGCATGAAGGCGGACGTGAACGTCATCGACTTTGAAAACCTCACAATGAGCCGCCCTGAAATCGTGTATGACCTGCCTGCTGGCGGCAAGCGCTTTGTGCAAAAGACGCGCGGCTACACCGCTACTATTGTCTCTGGCGTTGTGGCTTTCCGCGAAGGCGAGCCGACAGGTGCCTTGGGCGGCAAGCTCATTCGCGGCAGCCAGGCACGCCCTGCGGCCGCGGGCGTGCAGGCAGCGGCTGAATAAGGAAACCGACTATGACTGATAAAACTCTGCACGAGCTATCCCCCGCAGACGTCAAAGCGCGCATGGATGCGGGCGACGTGGTGGTGATTGATGTGCGTGAGCCCAAAGAATATGGCGGCGAGCGCATTCCCGGAGCGCTGAACTTTCCGCTGTCGACGTTTGATGCCTTTGCCCTGCCGACCGGCGGCAAGGAGATCATCCTGCATTGTGGTGTCGGCAAACGCTCAGCCATGGCCGCACAAAAATGCTTTGAAGGCGGCGCTGCCGAAGCAACTCATATGGCCGGCGGCCTTGGCGCATGGAAACAGGCGGGACTGCCACTGATCGTGACGGACCCTGAGACGGGGCAGCCAACGCTCAGAAGTTAGCCAGCACACATACGCGCAACCATCCGCAAAGCCGGAAGGCACCTGGGAGAACACCAACATGACCGGCGCACCACCCGAAAAGTTCAGCGGTACAGCAAAGACGCTGCACTGGATCACGGCCCTGCTGGTGCTTGTCGCCATCCTGTTTTCATTCGGCGTCATTCCACCCGGTTTTGAAGGCATGCCGCTGGACGAGCGCCTGCAGACCCTGATGATTCACTCCGGCAACGGCATTTTGGTGCTGGCGCTGACGCTGTACCGCATCCGGTACCGGCGCACCCACACGCCACCCGCCTACCCGGCCACCATGCCGGAGTGGCAAAAGACAGCCTCCAGATGGAACGTGTACGGACTGTATGCGCTGCTGATCTATCAGCCGATCATCGGCATCGTCCACGGGCTGACCTATGTTGACGGGAACATCGTGCCATACGGCCTGTTCAATCTGACGGGCCTCGCACCATCAGATGCAGCCGTAACGCAGGTTTTTCATGCCTTGCACGGCATCGGCGGGCTGGCGCTGTCCGCGCTCATCATTGTGCATGTGGCCGCCGCCATGAAGCACTGGCTCATTGACCGGGACAAGGTCTTTCAGCGTATGCTGCCATTTGGCCGGGTTTAATCAACTGCGCACATCCACCAGCGGGCCGTGGCTGATCTTAGGCAGCACCAGCCGGGAAAAATACTCGGCCTCTTTGGCGTGCGGGTAGCCGGAGAGAATGAACGCTGAAAAGCCCATCTCGCGGTACATCTCAAGTTTGGCAGCTACCTGATCCGGGTTGCCGACAATAGCAGCACCGCAGCCGGAGCGGGCCTTGCCGATGCCCGTCCACAGGTTTTCTTCCGCAAAGCCTTCGTCGTCGGCACCGTCGCGCATCATGGCCTGACGGCGCACGCCTTCGGATGTGGCGTCCAGCGCGCGGGCGCGCAGCTTTTCACCTTCCTCCACATCAAGTTTCGACATGATATGGCGGGCATGGGCGCGCGCCTCTTCTTCGGTTTCGCGGACAATGACATGCACGCGGTAGCCGAATTTGAGTTCGCGGCCATGGGCGGCGGCGCGCTTGCGCATATCGTCAAGCAGATCCTGCACCTTGTCTTTGGTGTCGGGCCACATGAGGAACACGTCAGCGCCCTTGGCGGCAACTTCGCGCGCTGCGGGTGACATGCCGCCAAAGTAGAACGGCGGGCATTTGCCGGACACCGTGCCGATACGCATGGGGTCAAGCTGCATCTGGTAGTGTTCGCCATCAATGTCCACGGACTTGCCATCAAGCAGTGTACGGACGATCTCCATGGCTTCCAGCGTGCGTCCATAGCGCGGGGCTGAGTCCATCGTCTGGCCGGGCATGTCGGAAGAAATGATGTTGACTGTCAGGCGGCCGCCGAGCATTTGGTCCAGCGTGGCGATCTGCCGGGCAAGTTGTGGCGGCCACATTTCACCGCAGCGGACTGCGAGCAACAGCCGCATGTTTTTAACAGTTGGCGCCACGCCCGCCGCAAAGGCCACAGGGTCAATGCCCAGCGAAAAGCCGGACGGCAGCAAAATGTTGTCGAAGCCGCCCGCCTGCGCCGCATCGACAATTTTTTTGCAGTGCTCGAACGTGGAGAGAAAGGCCGGATCCTGCGTGCCCAGAAACTCGGCATCGTCGTCACACAGGGCCGAGAACCAGGAGATTTCAACGGGTGTGGTCATGGCGTGGGGCCTCTTAAGGAAGCGGCTGGCCGAGGGCCGCCTCGTAAACGGAATACCACTCAGTGCGGCTGAGCGTGATGTCCAGTGCGCTCATGGCCTCCGCAACGCGCGCGGGTGTTTGGCTGCCGATGATGGGGATAGGGGCTGACGGATGGGCCAGCACGAAGGCAAGCGCTGCGGCGGTGCGGGTGGTGGCATGGGTGCGGGCGATCTTGTTGAGCGCCGTGATGACATCGGCCAGTTGCGTGGTGGAAGCCTCCCCCGCATCCAGCATCAGGCGGCCCCCGGCAAGCGGGCTCCACGCCAGCGGCGTCATGGCGGTTGCCATACATGCGTCCAGCACACCATTTGAAACCGGCTCAATGGCGATGGCTGAAAGCTCCGGCTGCTGCGTCGCCAGAGGGTGATCGAGATGGGCCTGAAGGGCGGCAATCTGCGACGCTGTGACATTGGACAGACCGAACTCGCGGATCTTGCCCTCCGTGCGCAGGGCCATCAGCGTATCGGCAAGTTCGGCGGGGTGTGTCAGCACATCGGGCCGGTGCACCTGATAAAGGTCGATGACATCTGTTTTGAGCCGGGTGAGTGACGCTTCGCAGGCAGCACGCAGATAGTCCGCGCTGCTCTCATACGGCGTGCCGGGAATGATGCCGCCCTTGCTGGCCAGCACGATTTTGTGCCGCAGGCCGGGCGTGGCCGCCAGAACCTCGCCCAGCAGCTCTTCGGCGGCACCAAAATGCATGTCGCTGTCCAGACCATAGACGTCGGCTGTATCAAACAACGTCATGCCTGCATCAAGAGCGGCCTGCGCCTTTGCGGCGGCCGTGGGCACATCCGTGCCCGCGTAGCGCCACATGCCATAGGCAATGGGGGCGACATGCAGGTCGCTTTGGCCCAACCGGCGGGGGCCTTTTGCAATGACGAGATCAGACATTTATTTCCTCTGGTATTTCCTCTGGCATTCGCTCTGGCTGGTCGCGTAAGACTGCTCCCTTAACACAGGCTGGAGTGCGACGGTATGGGCGACACACTACGCTACGCGATTATTGGCGCGGGCATGATGGGCAATGAGCACATCCGCAATATTGCGATTATTGACGGCGCGCAGGTGGTGGCCGCCGCCGACCCGCACGAAGGTTCGCGCGACTGGGCCAGGCTCACCATGGGCGATGCGCCGATTGCGCTTTATGCGGACTACCACGAAATGCTGGCGGCCGCTGACACGTTTGACGCCGTCATTATCGCCACCCCCAATCACACCCACCGCGCGGTGCTGGAAGATGTGTTTGCCACCGGCAAACATGTGCTGATTGAAAAGCCCCTGTGCACCACTTTCGAAGATTGCCAATGGGTGAAGGCTGCAACGCGCAGCTACCCCGGCGTGGTGTGGATGGGGCTTGAATACAGGTGGATGCCGCCGGTGACGCGCTTTGTGGAACAGGTACGCGCCGGCGCTGCGGGTGACGTGAAAATGCTCACCATCCGCGAGCATCGGTTTCCCTTCCTGCAAAAGATCGGCGACTGGAACCGCTTCAACCGCAACTCAGGCGGCACGCTGGTGGAAAAAAGCTGTCACTTCTTTGATCTGATGCGTCACATCATCGGCTCTGAGCCGCGCCGGGTGATGGCATCCGGCGGCCATGACGTGAACCATTTTGATGAGCGCTATGACGGCGAAATGCCGGACATCATGGACAACGCCTTCGTGATTGTTGAGTTTGATAACGGCGTGCGGGCCTGTCACGAACTATGCATGTTCGTGACAGCGCTTGAGCAGCGCGAACACCTGACGGTAACCGGCACCAAAGGCGCGCTTGAAGTGCTGATTCCGCAAAGCGAACTGGCGCATACGCTCAACACCGGCAATGAAACAATCCGTACAAAGATTGATGTTGACCAGCGCGTACTTGATGCAGGCCATCATCATGGGGCGTCCTATTACCAGCACCTGGCGTTTCAGGATGCCATCAGGGCGCAAACCCCGCCACTGGTAACGGTTGACGACGGACTGCGGTCCGTCGCCATGGGACTGGCGGCGCACCGTGCGATTGATGAAAAGCGCGTGGTGGATATGGCTGAGTTCGGTTTATAGAAAAAAGGGCGGGCCTTTCGACCCGCCCTCACTGTCGTTTTGTACATGCCGCTCTAGGCGAGGTCGAAGCGATCCAGCTCCATGACCTTGGTCCATGCGGCCACAAAGTCAGTGACAAACTTCTCGCCGGCATCGTCGGTTGCATAAACCTCAGCCAACGCACGCAACTGCGAGTTGGAGCCGAAGATGAGGTCCGCGCGGGTGCCTGTCCATTTCACCGTGCCCGTCGCGCGGTCGCGGCCTTCAAACACCGCGTCGTCGTCTGATGTCGCCGCCCAGGTTGTGCCCATGTCGAGCAGGTTGACGAAAAAGTCATTCGTCAGTGTGCCGGGCGTGCCTGTGAGCACACCGTGGTGTGAGCCGTCGGCATTTGTGCCCAGCACCCGCATACCGCCTATGAGGACGGTCATTTCAGGGGCTGTCAGCGTCATGAGCTGGGCGCGGTCCACCAACAGTTCTTCCGCCGATACGCTGTATTTGCCCCTGAGATAATTGCGGAACCCGTCAGCGGCGGGCTCAAGCACGGAAAATGACTCAACATCCGTTTGTTCCTGCGTCGCGTCAGTGCGGCCCGGCGTGAATGGCACGGTTACGGTATGGCCCGCATCCTTTGCCGCCTTCTCGATGGCTGCACAGCCACCCAGCACGATCAGGTCTGCCAAAGACACCTGCTTTGCGCTCGATTTGCTGAATGCCTTAAGCAGCTTGCCGCCCGCGCTGGCCTTGTTGAAAGCCTGCTGAATGCCTTCGAGAGTCTGCAGAACCTGCGCAAGCTGCGTGGGCCGGTTTACCTCCCAGTCTTTTTGCGGGGCCAGACGAATGCGCGCACCGTTGGCACCGCCGCGCATATCTGACCCACGGAAGGTGGAGGCAGAGGCCCAGGCGGTGGAGACCAGTTGCGACACCGTGAGGCCTGAGGCGAGGATTTTCGCCTTGAGGTCGGCAATGTCCTGCGCGTCAACCAGCGCATGGGTAACCGGCGGCACGGGGTCCTGCCACAGCAGGTCTTCGGCAGGCACATCCTTGCCCAGATAGCGCGCCTTTGGCCCCATGTCGCGGTGGGTGAGCTTGAACCAGGCGCGTGCGAACGCATCCGCAAACTCATCCGGGTTGGCGTGGAACCGGCGGGAGATTTTTTCATATGCCGGGTCCATGCGCATAGCCATGTCGGCCGTGGTCATCATCAGGCGCACTTTTTTGCCGGAGCCATCCACCTCAGGGGCGTGGTCCTTCTCAGCCAGGTCTTTGGCCGCCCACTGGTTGGCACCTGCGGGGCTCTTGGTGAGTTCCCACTCATAGCCGAACAGCACGTCAAAGTAGCTCATGTCCCAGGTAGTGGGCGTCGGCGTCCATGCGCCTTCAATGCCGCTGGTAATGGTATCGACGCCCTTGCCGCTCTTGTGGGTTGAAAGCCAGCCCTGGCCCTGTGCCTCAATGGGCGCACCTTCCGGCTCAGGGCCAACGAGCGCCGCATCGCCTGCGCCGTGCGCCTTGCCGAAGGTGTGACCGCCTGCCACAAGCGCCACGGTCTCCTCATCGTTCATGGCCATGCGCGCAAACGTCTCGCGGATGTCACGGCCTGATGCGATCGGGTCCGGCGTGCCGTTGGGGCCTTCAGGATTCACATAGATGAGGCCCATCTGCACGGCGGCCAGAGGGTTGTCGAGTTCGCGGTCGCCCTTGTAGCGCTCATCGCCGAGCCATGTGTCTTCGGAGCCCCAGTAGATGTCCTCTTCGGGTTCCCACACGTCAACACGGCCACCGGCAAAGCCGAAAGGCTTCAGCCCCATGTCTTCAATGGCGCAGTTGCCCGCCAGAATCATCAGGTCCGCCCAGGACAGCGCCTTGCCGTATTTCTGTTTGATCGGCCACAGCAACATGCGCGCCTTATCAAGATTGCCGTTGTCGGGCCAGCTGTTGAGCGGGGCAAACCGCTGGGTGCCGGTGCCCGCGCCGCCGCGCCCATCGCCAATGCGATAGGTGCCGGCTGAGTGCCACGCCATGCGGATGAACAGCGGTCCGTAGTGGCCATAATCAGCAGGCCACCAGTCCTGGGAGGTTTTCATCAGGTCAAAAATGTCCTGCTTCACCGCATCCAGATCCAGCGCTTTGAAGGCGGCAGCATAGTCGAAGTCCGGATCCATCGGGTCTGACTTGGCGGAATGCTGGTGCAGGATTTTGAGGTTCAACTGGTTGGGCCACCAGTCGCCGTTGCCGCGTGCCCCTGCGGAACTGTTGATATTTGAAATGACGGCGCCGCCGGAAAAGGGGCAGCCGGATGCGGGTGCTGTGGTGTCGCTCATAAGAGTGTCTCCTCCAAACAGATGGGGCCATCGTGCAGATGACCGATGCCGCCAGTGTAGCGAGTAGATAAATAAGCTCCAATCGTATTTACTTCTCTTTTCAATAAGAATATCTTATCTAATATGATTTCGACCAAGCAACTCATGTATTTTGATGCGGTGGCCCGGCTTAAGCATTTTGGCCGGGCGGCCGAGGAGCGGGCGATCACGCAGCCGGCTCTTTCCATGCAGATACAGGAACTGGAACGCGAACTGGGCGTGGTGCTGGTGGAGCGCGGACGCACCATCCGGCTGACGGACGCAGGCACCCAGGTTGCCGCCCGCACGGCGCACATTCTTGACCAGATCAACGGGCTGACGGAGTTCGCGGCGACCCGGCGTGCGCCTTTGACAGGCAAAATGCGGTTAGGGGTCATTCCGTCCATCGGCCCATACATTCTGCCGGCGGTTCTGGCGCAGGTGCAGGCACACTACCCGCAGCTTGAGTTGCGCATTCGCGAGACGCTGACGGATTATCTGCTGGCACAACTGGATGACGGCACACTGGACGTGGCGCTGCTCGCCCTGCCGGTGGATGCCCCCGGCCTGGACACCATTGAACTGTTCGGGGACCGGTTCTTATTGGCGACGCCCAAAGGCGGTTCAAAGCCCGGCCGCCGCAAAGCAACCTTGGATGACCTTGAGGCTGCGCCGCTGCTGCTGCTTGAGGAAGGTCACTGTCTGCGCGAACAGGCACTGAACTTCTGCTCCCTGCGCAGCATCGACAACGCGGACTCGTTTGGTGCGTCCAGCCTCTCCACGCTGGTGCAGATGGTGGCCGCTGGCATGGGACAGACCCTGCTGCCTGAAATGAGTGTGGCCGTTGAAGCCTCGCGCAACGACGTGCGTGTGCAGCCGTTTCAGGCGCCTGAACCTTCGCGGACAATCGGCCTGGCGTTTCGCAAGGCATCACCCCTCAAAGCTGACTTTGAGGCACTGGCAACGCTGATCAAGGATGTGCGGCGAAAAACACCCGCCTGAAGCCCGGCACCGCTGCAGGTCATTATGGCTTGTCTGACATGGGCCGCCACACTGCGCCTCACACGCTGGAGGGCGCGCCATGGGTCAGCAGGATACGGGCCATGTCCTTGGTTGCGGTGACATAGCGCTTGTGCGACCAGCCGCATTTTTGGGTCAGGGTTTCCCAGTTGTGCATCGAGAGCAGCGTCCAAAGAACATCCGTTGCCTGCCGCACCGAATAATCGGGCGTCAGGTTGCCGTCTTTTGCCAATGCCTTTACGGCCGCCTCGCAGCCTTCGCGGTGGGCGCGCATACGGTCGCTCCACGCGGCTGCGGCGGCTTCGTCGGTGGGCAACATGGCCAAAAGCGCTGCAGCGGTGCCGTGGATGACCGGCAGCCACCCGGCCCAGGCATCTATGTAGGCATCAAGGCGCACCAGCCCTGATGTGGCAGCACGGCTTGGTGCAAGGCGCGCGTCCATGCCCTCCACATCCTCGATATATTTGGCGGTTGCGATCAACAGATCAGCCCGGTTTGGGTAATGCAGATACAGCGCCTGTCGGCTGATGCCTGCTGCCCTGGCAACGTCAGCCATGCGGATTGACACATCCCCGCCTTCCAGCAGGGAAAGGGCGGCGGACAGAATCCTGGTTTTTGTTTCGGATGGATCACTTGACATAGTGTCAAGTACCGCCTACTTGTCAGCATGTCAACTTGACGCGGTGTCAAGCACGCCAACCTTACCACGAAAGGCCGTAGCCATGACTGCATCAGCAAAGAAGATTTTTGTCTGGGTCGCGCACCCCAAAGCCACATCTTTGTGCGGCGCCCTTGCGGACTCCTATGAAGCCGGGGCCATTGCCCAGGGCGCGCAGGTCCGCCGGATGAACCTGAGTGACATGAGCTTTGACCTCAACTTTGAGGGCTACAAAGATCCGTATGCGGATGGCAAGAAGTCCGACGCCAACGGTGCGCTGGAGCCTGACCTGATGCAGTGGCAGTCCAACATGCGCTGGGCAGATCACGTGATGATCGTGCACCCCTACTGGTGGGGCGCGATGCCGACCAAGGCCAAGGCCGTGCTCGACCGCGCGCTGACACCAGGCTTTGCGTTCAAATATCACCAGCGCGGCGTCAAATGGGACAAGCTGCTGGCGGGCAAGACGGCAGATGCCATCATCACCTCCGACACCCCGCCCCTTCTCGACACCCTGCTCTATCGCAGCCCCGGTCGCCGGGTCATCAAGAACCAGGTACTGGATTTCTGCGGCATCAAATCAAAGAACGTGGTGCAGTTCGGCTCAGTGAAACTCGCCAGCGATAAAAAGATCAGCCGCTGGATCGGCAAGGCGGAGCGGCTGGGCAAACTGGCGGCATAAATGGAAAACCCGGCTCGGTGATGCACCGGCCGGGTTCTTCATGGTTTTGTTTTTGAGAGCTAGGCCTAGTCCGCGAAGGCGTCTTCCCAGCTACCGCGCGTGGAGGCCTTGGAATATTCCGTGGCGCGGTTTTCGAAGAAGTTGGTGTGCTCAATGCCGTTGAGCATTTCGTCCATCCAGGGCAGCGGGTTTTTGTCGATGCCGTAGATGGGTTGCAGGCGGATCTGTCCCAGACGCCGGTCGGCGATGTAGCGGATGTAATCCTTCACGCCCTGCGCATCGAGGCCTTCGACGCCGCCCATTTCGAACGCCAGATCGATGAAGGCGTCTTCATGGTGGATGATGGTTTCACACGCCTTGTACACATCGCGCTGGGTCTGCTCGTCCCAGCACTCCGGGAACTCATCAACCCAGGTGCGGAACAGGCGCAGGATGGAGTTGCAGTGCAGGCTCTCATCGCGGGCTGACCACGTGACGATCTGGCCCATGCCTTTCATCTTGTTGAAGCGCGGGAAGTTCATCAGCACGGCGAACGATGCAAATAGCTGCACGCCTTCGGTGAAGCCGCCGAACACCGCCAGCGTCTTGGCGACGTCTGATTTTGTTTCCGTGCCCCACTCCTGCATGAAGTCGTATTTGTCCTTCATCTCGGCGTATTTGAGGAAGGCTTCGTATTCGACTTCCGGCATTCCCAGTGTATCGAGCAGGTGGGAATAGGCGGCCACATGGATGGTTTCCATGTTGGAGAACGCCGACAGCATCATCAAAACTTCCGTGGGCTTGAACACACCCATGTAGTTTTTCATGTAGCAGTTGTTCACTTCCACATCGGCCTGCACGAAGAAGCGGAAAATCTGCGTCAGCAGATTGCGCTCCTTGTCGTCCAGCTTGTGGTGCCAGTCCTTGACGTCTTCGGCCATCGGCACTTCTTCCGGCAGCCAGTGAATGCGCTGCTGGGTGAGCCAGGCTTCATAGGCCCACGGATAACGGAAGGGCTTGTAGGTGAGGCGTTCGTCGAGAAGGGTCATGTGTATCGTCTTTTCTGGACGCAAGTGTTTTGCCCGCCTACTGGCAGGCGAGGCACTCGTCGTAATCGTTGGTTTCAGCAGGGTTGATAGCCACGCCAGGCTGGGTGGCCGCCTTGGCGGCGCTTTCAGCGGCGGCTGCAAGCGGCAGGTCGTCGAGTTGGCGCAGGGGCAGCTTGGCCACGTCCGGGGTTGCCGTGACGAGGGGGGCTTCCTCTTTCTTTTCGGCGCGCTGGATCGACAGCGAGCGACAATAGTAGAGCGATTTCACGCCGCGCTTCCACGCCAGCATGTGGATCTGGTGCAGGTCGCGCTTGTGCACGTCTGCGGGCAGGAACACATTCACCGACTGTGACTGGTCGATATATTCCGAGCGGTCGCCCGCGTGCTCCACAACCCAGCGCTGGTCGAGTTCGAACGCTGTCTTGAACACGTCCTTTTCGTCCTGCGTCAGGCAATCAAGGTGCTGCACCGAGCCGCCATTGATGGTGATGGACGACCATGTGTCAGCATCGTCACGGCCTTTTTCAGCCAGCAGCTGCTTGAGATATTTGTTCCGCACACTGAATGACCCCGACAGGGTCTTGTGGGTGTAGGCGTTGGCGGCAAACGGCTCAATGCCCGCCGACGTGCCACCGCAGATGATGGAGATGGAGGCCGTGGGCGCAACCGCGGTCTTGTTGGAGAACCGCTCCATGATGCCGTAGTCAGCCGCATCCGGGCACGGCCCGCGCTCATGCGCCAGCTTGACGGAGGCTGCCGACACACCTTCATCAATGTGCTTGAAAATCTTCTTGTTCCAGACCTTCGCCATCACGCTTTCAAACGGGATCATCTTGGCCTGGAAGAACGAGTGCAGGCCCATGACGCCAAGGCCAACGGAGCGTTCGCGCTGGGCGGCATAGCGGGCGCGCGACATGGCGTCGGGCGCACGGTCGATGAAGTCCTGCAACACATTGTCGAGGAAGCGCATGATGTCTTCGAGGAACATCTCCTCGTTCACCCATTCGTCGTATTTTTCGGCGTTGACCGACGACAGACAGCACACAGCCGTGCGCTCCTCGCCCAGATGATCAATGCCGGTGGGCAGGGTGATTTCCGAGCACAGGTTGGACATCTTGACGTTGAGGCCGGCCAGCTTGTGATGCTCAGGAATTGCGTCATTCACGTGATCGCCAAAGATCATGTAGGGCTCGCCGGTTTCAATGCGGGCCATCAGCAGACGGATCCACAGATCGCGCGCGCCGATCGAGCGGATGACCGCACCGTCTTTCGGGCTCAGCAACGCCCATTCCTCGTCCTGCTCAACAGCGCGCATGAACTTGTCGGAAATGACAACGCCGTGGTGCAGGTTGGGCGTCTTGCGGTTGGGGTCACCGCCGGTGGGACGACGCAGCTCGATGAACTCTTCGATTTCCGGGTGGTTGATGTCGAGATACACAGCCGCCGACCCGCGACGCAAAGACCCCTGCGAAATGGCCAGCGTGAGCGAATCCATCACCCGAATGAACGGGATGATGCCGGATGTCTTGCCAACGCCGCCGACCGTCTCACCGATGGAGCGCAGATTGCCCCAGTAGGAGCCGATGCCGCCGCCCTTGGCCGCCAGCCACACATTTTCGTTCCACAGGCCGACAATGCCGTCGAGGCTGTCATTGGCTTCGTTCAAAAAGCACGAAATCGGTAGGCCGCGCTCGGTGCCGCCGTTGGAGAGCACCGGCGTTGCGGGCATGAACCACAGATTGGAAATGTAATCGTAAATGCGCTGGGCGTGGGCGTCGTCGTCGCCATAAAACGAGGCAACGCGCGCGAACAGGTCCTGAAACCCCTCACCGGGCATCAAATAGCGGTCGATCAGGGTTTCGCGGCCAAAATCCGTCAGCAGGGCATCGCGTGAACGATCCACCTCAACCCGGCCGCGCTTTTCAAACTGTACTGCCTGCGTCTGAAACATGACTTCTTCTGCTCCCCCTCAATGGTACCGCGAACGCGAGCGCTGTGCCCGCCCTATCCGTGGCCCCCGGCGAAAAAGCCGGGGAAAAAACGCGGGGCCCGCCCTAAGACTCAGGCAAACGCCACGCAAACCTCTCCCGCTTCGGGAAAACCGCCCCGAAAAACACGCCCGAACCTCTGTGAAACGGCCGTTCTGGCCGATCTGACAGACCGTACGTGGGAAAAACTGTCGTCCTCCCCTGCTGCAACTCCTTAAACCCGGAGTTAACCCCGGAGGCAGCGCCGCACGGCTTCAGTACGAGATATAGTATCCCCGCGGTCGAAACCGTCAAGCGATTGTGTCAGCACGTTAACGAAAAAAGACACCGACAAGCCCATTGACAGGCTGGCAAATCAGCGCTCCGCCGCATGGTTAACGGGAATTGGGGATAAAACTTTTTTTGGCGGCGCCGTCAATTCGTTAACAACATACCACATGACGCAGGCTCTTTGAGACCTCAGCACTACATATAGTGGGTGTGTGGCGAGGCCAAAACGCATTCTGACGATGCAAATCACCTGTCGAGACGCATGACGTGCGAGTCGGCGGCGGGTTATCCACAGGCCGCCACGGCACCGGGTCATCTGCCACAGCTTGCGGGTGAGACCGGACGCGAAAACCGTGCAAAACTGGGCACTGTTTCCTATATGTTTCCTATATTCCTCGCAGACACATGACACTTGGCAGCCGCATGTATGAGACACCGCCCCGGCGTGACAACTATCCGCCGATAGAGCCTTACGCGTCCGGTCGCCTCAAAGTCAGCGATCTGCACGAGATTTATTACGAGCAATCCGGCAATCCGCTCGGCACGCCTGCGCTGGTGCTGCATGGCGGACCCGGCGGTGGCTCAAACCCTACCATGCGCCGCAGCCATGACCCGGACCATTACCGCATTATTCTGTTTGATCAGCGCGGCTGCGGGCGCTCAACGCCGTACGCGGAGCTGCGCGACAACACCACCTGGGATCTGGTGGCGGACATTGAGCGGCTGCGGGAGCATCTGGGCATTGAGCGCTGGCAGGTGACGGGCGGCTCATGGGGTTCGGCGCTGGCGCTGGCCTATGCGCAAACGCACCCGGACCGGGTCACGCAAATGGTGCTGCGCGGCATTTTTACCCTGCGCAAGGTGGAGCTGGACTGGTTTTACGCGGGCCTTGCGGGCCAAAACGGCACCGGCGCGCTTTTTCCCGAAGCATTTGAAAAATATGTGGCGCCGATCCCGCCGGACGAGCGTCACGACATGATTTCAGCCTACTACGCGCGCCTCACCAGTGACGACGCAAGCGTGCGGCTTGAAGCAGCCCGGGCGTGGAGCACGTGGGAAGGCTCAACACTGTCGCTGCTGCCCGACCCCGAACGCGAGGCACGCTTTGGCGCGGACGACTTTGCCGAGGCGTTTGCCCGCATCGAGTGTCACTACTTCATAAATCACGGGTTCTTTGAGCGCGACGATCAGCTCATTGCCAACGCCCACAGACTGCACGGCATTCCCTGCGTCATGGTTCAGGGCCGTTACGACGTGGTAACGCCTGTTATGACAGCATGGGCGCTCAAACAGGCATGGCCGGATGCAGACCTCAAAATTGTCACCGATGCGGGTCATACGGCGACGGAGCCAGGCATCATCCATGAGTTCGTAACGGCGACAGACAGTTTCCGGTAAGGCACGGCCTTACAAACAAAACCGGTAAGGCACGGCCTTACAAACAACACCAGTAAGGCACGGCCTTACAAACAACACCAGTAAGGCACGGCCTTACAAACAACAGGTGAGTATCATGCGTCAGTTCTTCATAACGGTGGCCGGTGTTCTGACTGCGCTGATTATCGCCGTGTTCGTTGTTCCGGTCATCATCGTGGCCATGGTGGCCAGCAGCTTTGCCCCGGCCGAAGAACCATTGCCCGACCAGATGGTTGTCACCCTTGATCTGTCCACACCCATTGTGCAGCAGCGCACGCCGTTTTTTGCGTTTGCCGACACGCACACAACGCTGACCCTCGCAGACCTTCATGCCGGTCTGAAGCGTGCGGCGGCGGACGATGCGGTGGCAGCGCTTTATATCCGCGGCGGCGACGGGTTTGTGAATGCTGCGACCGCTGACGAAATCGTTGAAGCCCTTGCGCCGTTCAGGGCAGCGGGCAAACCCGTTTACGGATTTGCGCAGGACATTCTGGAAACCGGACTGGCTGACTATCAGGTTTTGGCGCAGGCCCAAACCATCTGGATGCAGCCCACCGGCAGCTTCATGCCGGCAGGGCTTTCAGGCCGTCTGCCTTATGCAAAACAGGCCCTGGACGAAATTGGCATCACGGCGGATGCCGTCGCATTTCGCGAATACAAAGGCGCGATGGATATTTTTACCGCCACGCAAATGAGCGCCCCCCAGCGCGAGGCCAACCAGCGGATGGTGGATATGATCTACGCAAACCTTGCCACCCGCATAGCTGAAGGCCGCGGCTTTGCCGCCGCTGATCTGGATGCAGCCCTTGAGGCAGCCCCCTTCGGTGCGCACCAGGCCCGCACGGCAGGTCTGGTGGATGACCTGGCCTATGAGCGGCAGGTGCTGGACGTGGTGATGGAAGGGCTCAGTGATGAGGCTGATTTTGTAGCCCTCGCAGACTACGCAGCCAGCCGCGCGACCGCCACCAGGGACGCAAATGCAGGCGTGATTGCCGTCATCTATGGCGAAGGCGCCATCATGCCCGGCGAGAGCACGCCGGTCAGCCCGTTTGGCGGCGAGGCGACTATCGGGTCGGACACCATGGCCAACGCCATTCTGGATGCGTCAGAGGACGAAGACGTAAAAGCCATCCTTGTACGGATCAATTCACCGGGCGGATCCGCCTCCGCGTCGGACCAGGTGTGGGACGCCATCCGCGCCGCGCAGGCCAAGGACATTCCGGTGATTGCCTCCATGGGGTCTGTCGCTGCATCAGGCGGATACTACATTCCCGCCGGGGCTGACCTTATCATTGCCAACCCCACCACCGTCACAGGATCAATCGGTGTGATCGGCGCCAAGTTCTCGCTTGGCGGATTGCTTGAGAAAATCGGCGTCAATGTGGATGCGGTCTCCAGCAATCCCAATGCTGACATCTGGGCATCGGACATACCGTTCTCGGACGAACAGCGGCAGCGGTTTTCCGCGTGGCTTGAAACCGCCTACGAGGATTTCAAGCAGCGCGTGGCGGAGGGCCGCGAGCTGTCACCCGCTGAAACCGAAAGTATTGCAAAGGGCCGTATCTGGGTCGGCATGGATGCGCGTGACAAAGGCCTTGTGGACCGGCTGGGCGGCTTTTCCACCTCCCTCGCCGCCGCCCGCGAGCTTGCCGGGCTGGAAGTGGATGCGCCTGTTGAACTGCGCGCGTTCCCCAAGCCAAAAACGTTTCAGGAAGAACTGTTCGGGCTGGCCCTCAATGCGGAAGCCGCCGTCAGGACGCTGACGCTGATGTCAGCGCTTGCAGATCACCCCGAAGTATCGGCCCTGGTACGCGAGATAACGGCACGCGACAGCGCACAGGTGCAGCACCGCGCCCGGGTACCTGTTGTTCAGTAGGCAGATCAGGCGCTCGCCCCAGAGCACCTAATCCCCGGAGCAGCTAATCCCCGGAGCACCTAATCCCCGGAGCACCTAATCAATGGCGCGGGCGATAAAATCATGCGCGGCTGAGGCTTCCATGGGCTGGCCAAACAGATAGCCCTGCCCGTAGGTGCAGCCAAGCGCCTGAAGCTGGGCGCGTGCGGCGTCATCCTCAATGCCTTCCGCCACAACGTCGAGTTCAAGCTCGCTGGCGAGTGAGAGCACCGACCGCACGATCGCGCCGTCTCCGCCTGCGGGCGTTGAAACGGCGGCATCCCCGATACGCTGCACAAAGCTCTTGTCGATTTTCACCACATCGAACGGAAACTGCTGCAAATAGCTGAGAGACGAATAGCCGGTGCCAAAATCATCCAGCGCCAGTTTGACGCCGGTGTCCCTGAGGGCTGACAAAATGCGCTCTGCGTGGTGCGGGTCGTCCATCACCAGACTTTCCGTTACCTCAAGGCGCAGCGATCCGGGAGCCAGAGCGCAGCGTTCCAGCACGGCGGCGACCTTGCCGGGAAGATCATCCAGCAACTGACGGCTGGAGACATTGACGCTTGAAAACAGCGGCGGTGTCTGCGGGAAGTCGCGCTGCCACACCGCCAGATCCTCTGCCGCACGGTCGAGCACAAAACTGCCAAGCGGAACAATCATGCCGGTGCGTTCGGCCAGCGGCACAAAGTCGTCCGGCGAAATAATGCCGCGCGTCGGGTGATGCCAGCGGATCAGTGCCTCAAACCCCGCCAGTCGGCCGGTGGCAAGCTCCATGATCGGCTGATACGCCAGATGTATCTCGCCGCGCTCAAGGGCGCGTCGCAGGCCCGACTCGGTTGCCAGTTCGTCCGCCGCGGGGCGCATGTCCGGGTGGTATTGCTGCACCGTGTCGCCCTGACGCTTGGCGAGCCTGAGCGCAATATCAGCCTCCCCCAACAGCGCCTCACCGCTTTCGTGGTGCGGCTCGCGCAAAGTGAAGCCGACGGAGACGGTTGGAAAAATCTCCCGGCCTGAAACCTCCAGCGGCTGGGCAATGGCCTCGCGCACAAGCTCGGCAATATCGGCGGGGCCGGTGTCATCGGACCAGCCTGCAATCAGCAGCGCAAATGTGTCGCCGTCGATGCGCGCCAGCGTGTCTTCAGGCGCGATCAGCGCACTCAGGCGCTGCGCAAGAGCTGCCAGCACCGTGTCGGCTGCGGCATGGCCCAGGCTCTCATTCACCGTCTTGAAGCGGTCAAGGTCGGCAAGCACCAGCGCAATGCGTTCGTGGGTGCCACGGGCGCGGCGGCAGGCGCGATTGAGCCGATCCGTGAACAACGGGCGGTTGGCAAGGCCTGTCAGCGGATCGTGCAGGGTCTCGCGCACCAGCCCCGCCTGCTCCTCGCGGCGCTGGGTAATGTCGCCAACAGTGCCGACGCAGCGCCGGGCGCTGCCATCGTCACCGGCAAAACACGTGGCCTTGAGTTCCAGCCAGCGGCTGCCCTGCGCGGGGTCTGCATGGGCAAGGCGCATATCAAGGCTGAAGGTTGCATTGCCCAGCGCGACATTCTCATCAAGCACCTGCGACACCATGCGGCGGTCGTCGCGGTCCACCCGCGCCATCCACGTTTCAAGGCGGCCGCACAGGGAGCCGGGGACAAGGCCCAGATGCGCCTCAAGCGAGGGGTCCACATACAACGTGCCGGACGCCACATCGAGATCCCACACCGCTTCACTGGCACCGGCAAGCGCCAGCGCGTTGCGCTGTTCGGCACGGATGGCGGTTTCGTCGGGCAGATGCTGTTCACGGGCAGGGGCAATGCCAGTGGCACCACGCCCCAGCGCCAGCGACCGGCGTGCTGCCGTTCGGGCCACGCTGACGGCAACCGGCCCGGCCAGGGCATAGGCCACAACCAGCACACCCAGAATGGCGAGCGCATGAAGGATCATGTCCACCGCCGGGCTGCGCGGCATGAAGCCCTGGGATGACAGCGCGGCCAGAAGGGCCGTGATCGCCAGCAGTGCCCACCCGGCGCGCAGTTCGCCCGCAGCAGGCGTTGGCACCTGCGCGTCATCATCACCACCGCGCCCTGCGGTCAACGCGGCAAGGCCACCAAGCGCCACGGCAAAGGCGACGAGGCGGGCGAAAGGCAGCCCGACAGACGGTGCCACCAGCACCAACAGGCCTGCGGCCAGCGCCACCCAACCGGCAAGCCGCGCCAGCCGCTCACGATCCGGCGACAGCGCGCGGATACGTTCAGCAGCCAGCACATGGGCGGCGGCGGCCGTGGCAAGCGCCAGCAACACCCCGCCAAGGCGGGCGTCCCACGCGGCAGACCAGCCAAACGCAGCTGCAAAAAATCCCTGCGCCGACAGCTCATAGGCAAGGGCGGCGCTGGTCAGCAAGGCCGCAAGGCGCAACGCCCCAGAGCCGGCCCCAGAGCCGACACCAGAGCCGGCAGACGTGCCCGCTCGCGTCAGGCTCGTGGCCTGCCCGGCCCATTGGGCGGCGAAAAACGCAAAGGCAATGGCCAGCGCGCCGATGACAAGGCCGGAAAAGGCGGCACGGCCTGCATCCGCCGCCGCCAGCGTATCCGCACGCCACATTTGAACGGGGGTCTCAGCCGCCGAGCCAAACGGAATGGCGAAGCTGGCGGTGGTATCGGGCGGCAGGGTGAGCAGGTAGCGCATTTCGCCGGCGCGCGCGCGCGCGGAGTTCACAATGGGCTGTGGCGCCAGGTCTTGTGATGCATCCGATGCCGCGCGCCATGCACCAAGCTGGCTCAGGCCGCTGCGTACGGGCGCAATGCCCGCGCCCCACACCGCCGACCTGTCAATCGACACAATGCGCTGCTGTGTTTCATCCGTATTGTTTTGCAGCGCGATGACTTTCCATACGCGGGCGAAAGGCACTTCGTCATCACTGAGAACCAGCGCCGTGCCGTCGGGCAGCAGTGCCTCACGGTCTGCCCGCAACGTGACGACAACGCTTGTCAGGTCCACCTGGGGTTGGGCGGGATCAACCACAACAACCGGCACAGCCTGCTTGTCGCCGTTGAGAACGTGAGCGGGGGCATCGGGTTCCGACTGTGCCGCAGCGTCTTTCGGATCAGCGTCTTCGGGATCAGCGATTTCGGTCTCATTGTCTGCGGGCGGCAACAGTTGCTCAGCCTGCGACACATCCTGCGGCACACCCTGCGGCACGGCCTGCGCAAATGCGGGCGCTATGAACCCGGCCACAAGCACCAGTGCCGCAAGCACCAGTGCGGCAGCTAATGCGAGCGCGCCACGCGCTGACGTGCCCTGCTCGCCCTGTCTGCTGGTGGTGGTGTTCGTGAAGATGAATGCACCCCCCTGGAATGCTGGCGGGCACGGACGAATCACCGCCAGCGCCAATGCGTGTGCAGGTTCCTTGGTAGCCGCCCGTTGCCGCTCATGACAAGGCGTCAAAACCTGCTCTATTTGCGAGGATCGGTCGAGAGCATGGCGAAAAGGAGGTGGTCGCGCCACGCCCCGTCAATCCGCAGATAATTGCGGGCAAAGCCTTCCTGAGTGAAACCGCACGACACCAGTAGCTGCCGCGAGGCATCATTGGTGGGCAGGCAGGCGGCCTCAAGACGGTGCAGCTTGAGATGATCGAACACGAACGGCACCAGCGCCTTCACCGCAGCGCTGGTAAACCCCTGCTGCTTGTGGTGCGCGCCCACCCAGTAGCCAAGCGAACAGGTCTGCGCCACGCCCCGGCGCACATTGGAGAGTGTGCAGCCACCCACCAGACTGCCGGTGCGGCTGGAAAACACGAAAAACGGATATGCCTGATCGTCGCGCACATCACGTGCATAGCGGCGCAGGCGTCGGCGATAGGCGGTCTTGGTGAGGTCATCCACAGGCCATGTCGGTTCCCAGGGCGTGAGGAAAGCACGGCTGCGGGTACGCAGTTCTGCCCATTCGGCATAGTCAGCAAGGCGCGGCAGGCGCAGCATCACGCCCTCGCCTTCAATCACATAGGCGTCGTCACTTGCCGAAAGGGTGCGCAGAAGGGCCATGGAGATGCGCCGCAAAAATTGAAAGTGAGCAATCAGGCCCAGGTAACAATCAGGACCGGGTAAAGTGTGCCGCGAGGCTATGGGCACTGGCAAGAGAGGCGTCGGGACCAACAACCGAGGCCGTGGGAACAGCGCTTTGTGTCAGCCGCGCCATGAAACGCCGCACATCAGATTCCTCCACCGCCTCAACACGGGCCACCAGGTCATCCGCCTCCAGAACCCGGCCGAACACCACCAGATGCCGGGCAATCTGCTCGGCGCGGGACGCACAGGATTCAAGGCTCATCAGCAGGCCCGCCTTGGCTTGCGCGCGCGCCGCGCTGATTTCGTCCGCCGACACGTTACCCGCCATGGCGGCGGCCTCACCATGAATGACATTGGCAAGCTCGTCGGCGTCATTGGCGTCGGCGCCGGCATATATGCCGAACAGGCCGGTATCGGCAAAGCCCCAGTTGAAGGCGTAGATCGAGTAGCACAGGCCGCGCTTTTCACGGGCTTCCTGAAAAAGCCGCGAGGACATGCCACCGCCCAGAACCGTTGCAGCTATTTCAGCGGTGAAAAAATCCGCCGTGCCGGTGGCAGCGCTTTCAAAGCCCAAAACCAGATGCGTCTGGTCAATATCGCGGGCGCGCGCGGTCATGCCGCCTGCATAGGTTGCGGTGTCAAACGGGCTGGGCGGTGTGGTGTCTGTTGTTGCGAAAGCGCGTTGGGCAAGGGCAACAAAGGCCGCGTGATCCACCGCGCCCGCCGCGCTCAAAATCATCGCGCCCGGTCTGTAGTGGTCTGTGAGGTAGTCACGAATGCTATCCGGTGTCATGGCGCGCACGCTGTCGCGGGTGCCAAGGATCGGGCGACCAAGAGGCTGATCGGGAAAGGCTGCTTCCGACATCATCTCGAACACCAGATCATCAGGTGTATCTTCCGCCTCGCCGATTTCAGACAGCACTACGCCCTGCTCGCGGGTGAGTTCGTCGTGCTCAAGACGCGAGTTTTCGATGATGTCGGCAATCAGGTTCACGGCAAGCGGCACATCACCGGCCAGAATGCGCGCCGCATAAACGGTGTTTTCATGGCTGGTGGCCGCGTTGAGCGAGCCGCCGACATCTTCAATGGCACCGACTATGTCGGCAGCCGAGCGCGTGGTCGTGCCTTTGAATGCCATATGCTCCAGCATGTGCGCGATGCCGTGCTGTGCCAGTGTTTCATGGCGCGACCCGGCATTGACCGTGAGCGCAACAGCGGCCGTTTTGAGATGCGGCATCGGGTCTGTGACAACGGTCAGACCATTTGCAAGGCGGGAAACCTCTACGGTCATGCGCGGGTGGCCTTGTCTTCGACAAAGCGCTCAACTACCGCCAGATCATTTGCCAGATCGCTCATGTGCTCTTCGCGGTCGAACAGGTCTGACAAATGGTGCGGCAAGGCCGGGTGCTGGCCGGTGGCAGCTTCAACAGCCGCAGGAAACTTGGCGGGGTGCGCGGTTGCCAGCGTGACCATGGGAACGGCTGGGTCGCGTGTTTCACGGGCCGCAGCAACACCAACCGCCGTATGCGGATCAATCAACATGCCAAGCTGCGCCTGCGCCTGCTTCATTGTGGCGTGCATGGCCTCGTTGCTGACGCGGGCAGACGCAAAGTCAGCGCGCATTGCGTCCAGCGCTGCGGGGGCAACATCAAAGCTGCCGGACTGCTTGAGCGATGCCATGGCCGCGCGCACGCTGGCGGCATCGCGGCCATAGGCATCAAACAGCAGGCGCTCAAAATTACTCGACACCTGAATGTCCATCGAAGGCGCATCGGTGGCGGTGACGCCTTCCACCGTGTAGCTGCCGGTAGTGAGCGTGCGGTGCAAAATATCGTTGATGTTTGTGGCAATCACCAGCTTGTCGATCGGCAGGCCCATCTGCTTGGCGACATAGCCTGCAAAAATATCACCGAAATTGCCGGTGGGGACGCTGAACGAAACCGCGCGGTGCGGCGCGCCAAGGCTGGTGGCGGCGGTGACGAAATAAACCACCTGCGCCAGAATGCGCGACCAGTTGATGGAGTTGACGGCGGCAAGGCTGACCCGGTCGCGGAACTCCAGATCGTTGAACATGGCTTTGACCAGCGCCTGGCAATCATCAAAGTTGCCGTCAATCGCGACGTTGTGGACGTTGGGGGCGTTGACTGTCGTCATCTGGCGGCGCTGCACGTCCGAGACGCGGCCTTTGGGGTGCAGCACAACAATGGTAACCGCATCAAGCCCTGCAAAGGCCTCAATGGCGGCACCGCCGGTATCGCCGGAGGTTGCGGCAACAATCGTTACCTTGCGGCCGCGCTGTTTGAGCACATGGGAAAAGAGCTGGCCGAGCAGCTGCATCGCCAGATCCTTGAACGCCAGCGTTGGCCCGTGAAACAGCTCGAGCAGAAACTCGTTGCTGTCGAGCTGGGTGAGCGGCGCTACGGCGGGGTGCGTGAAGGTGCTGTAAGCAGCTTCAACCATGCGCCTGATGTCATTCTCTGCCAGCGACGGTGCAAACGGCTGGACAATGCGCGTAGCGACGTCCGTGTACGGACGCCCCGCAAGGTCTGCGAACGCGTCAGCACTCAGCGTTGGCCATGCTTCAGGCACATAGAGGCCACCGTCACGGGCAAGGCCCGACAGCAGAACATCCTCAAACTCAAGGACGGGCGCGTCGCCTCTGGTCGATACGTAACGCATTGGTTTGGTTCACGTGTGGTTGGGCTGGTTGGGAAGCGGCGCACCATAGGCCGCATGGGTTTGGCGGGGCAAGTGGGCGTCAAACGGGAGGCAGGTTGATGAAGTCGTCGGTCAGCCGCGCAAACCCAAACGACCCCTGGAAATGTGGAAGGCCAGCCAAATGATGATGAGGGTCGCGGCAAGGCCATACCAGGTCATGGCGTAGCCCAGATGCGGGTTATTGAGGACGACGCGGGTCTGGCCGCCAACCGGAAGCCCGCCGGGGTTCGGCGTGGCGTCCGCGTCCAGCATCATCGGGAACACCGGGGCAATTTCGGCGACGTCTGCCAGCTGCCGGATCGGGCGGTGATACCAGATGTTTTGCGTCAGGTCGGGATCAGGCGTGAAGCTGTTGGCCTCGTCCGGTGTCACCAGAATACCGCGCAGAGTTGTATCACCCTCGATCTGGCCTTGCGGACGGGTATCGGCATTTTTGCGGTTGATCGGGACGAAGCCGCGATCAACCAGCACGAAGCCGCCGGACGCAAGCTCGAAAGGCGTGACCACGTGGTAGCCGGGCTGGCTGTCCAGCGACTGCATGTAGATGTGGGCTTCGCTGTCGTGAACGAAGCGGCCGGTTACGGTGGCGGGGGTGTAGCGCAGGGCTTCAATGTCGAGCGTCGCCCAGACATCAGGTGCGGGCAAGGATATGGCATCTGACGCCAGCCCGGCTTCCACCTGCGCGATCAGGTTTTCTTTCCAGGCGAGGCGCTGCATCTGCCAGTTGCCCAGAAACACCAAAATGATGAGGGCCGGCACCGTGAGCAGCGTCGGCACGAGCATCGGGCGGAAAATCATTTGGCGTCGTCCCCGCTGCTGTGGCGACCTTCGTGGGCGCGGTTATGAAACTGAAGCGCGATCAGCGTTGCCTTGAACGGGCGCAGCAGGCTTAACGGCACACCAAGCGCCAGCGGCAAAAACACGGCGGCATGTAGCCAGTAGGATGGCTGGTAGGTGACCTCGACAATGAGCGCCAGGCCGACAACCAGAAAGCCTGCGATGAGAATGATGAACACGGCGGGACCATCGCCAGGGTCAACTTTTGAAAAGTCGAGACGGCACGTCGGGCAGCTCTGAGCCACGGTCAAAAACCCGCTGAACAGTTTGCCGGTGCCGCAACGCGGACAGCGCCCCCACAGCCCCGCCATAATGGGCGAGACCGCAGAGGCGCTGTTGATGTCGCGTTCGAACTCGGTCAGTGGGCTGCCGGTGTGCCTGCGCCCCATACATAGATGGCGGCAAACAGGAACAGCCACACCACATCCACAAAGTGCCAGTACCAGGCCGCCGCTTCAAAGCCGAAATGGTGCTTGGCGGTGAAGTGGCCCGCATAGGCGCGGCCAAGGCACACGGCGAGGAAGATGGTGCCGATAATCACATGGAAGCCGTGGAAGCCGGTGGCCATGTAGAAGGTGGCGCCATAGATGTTGCCGGAGAAGCCAAAGGCTGCGTGGCTGTATTCATAGGCCTGCAACGCCGAGAACAGCACGCCGAGCACAACCGTGCAGATCAGGCCCCATTTGAGGCCCTGACGATCGCCGGTCTGCAACGCATGGTGTGCCCAGGTGACGGTGGTACCGGATGTCAGCAACACCAGCGTGTTCATCAACGGCAGGTGGAACGGATCAAATGTTTCGATGCCAACCGGAGGCCAGACGCCGCCCGTCGCTTCAAAGCGCTGATACTGCGCAACCTCGCCGGCAAACAGGCCGACATCAAAATAGGCCCAGAACCACGCAACGAAGAACATCACTTCGGAGGCAATGAACAGCACCATGCCGTAGCGGTGATGAAGCTGCACAACGGGGGTGTGATGACCCTGATGCTCGGCTTCCTTGATGACATCGCGCCACCACCCCACAAACGTGTAGAGCACCATGGCAAGGCCAATGAAGAACACCCACGGGCCTGAAAGGCCAAACGTGCCTTCCTGCATGGCGACAACGCCGCCGAACATCATGATGAACACGCCGATTGAGCCGACAAACGGCCACGGGCTGGGATCAACCAGATGATAGTCGTGATTCTTGGCGTGTGCGTCGGCCATGATGGTGTCCCCGGTGTCGGTTAGTTTGAGAGTGTAACGGGCGTAGCTGGAATAGGCGTGGTCGGATTTGCTTTTTCAAAGAACGTGTATGACAGGGTGATGGTTGAGACATCATCCATGTTCGGATCATCAGCAATCGCCGGGTCCACGAAGAACGAGACCGGCATGTCGATGCTTTCGCCGGGCATTAAAACCTGCTCGGTAAAGCAGAAGCATTCAACCTTGGCAAAATAGACACCCGCTTTTTGCGGCGTCACATTGTAGGTGGCGGTGCCGACAACAGGTTTGTCGGACAGATTTTCAGCCGTGTAAAATGCCAGACCATCAGCGCCGATATTGATGTCGGTGGAAACCTGCTGCGGGCGGAAGCCCCAGGGCAGGTCGCGCGAGGTGTTGGCGTCAAAGCGCACGGTCACCATGCGGTCGAGCACCACATCTGAAAACTCAGATGATGCCTGCGTGGTGCCGCCGTAGCCGGTGACGCGGCAGAACAGATCGTAAAGCGGCACCGCTGCATAGGCCATGCCGACCATGCCGCCAACGATGATGGCGCAGGCAAGCACAATTTGTTTTTCGCGCTTGGCGAGACCGGAAGAGGCTGTTGTCGCGGTCATTTTGAACTCTTTCCTCGCTAGTACGTGCGGTCGGCGACGTTGCCGCCCAGACGCACCAGTGTCATGGCAAAGAACAAGGCAACCAAGGCTACGAGCGAAACGGCGACGGCAATGTTGCGGCGGCGCAGGCGGGCCTGCTGCTCCGGGGTGAGCTTGACTGCTTCAACATCAAAATCGCTGTTTGTCTTGGGATCAGGTGTCATTGTTCGCGTGCCCCTACATCCATGGCGCAAACGGGGCGAGACCCGCCATGCGCTCGATCAAAAGGGCCGCGAAAAGCGCGAACAGATAGAAGATGGAAAAGCCGAACAGCCGCAGCGCCATCGTTTTGGCCACATCGCCCTCGCGGTGGCGGAAAACCTGAGCTGCGCAAAACAGGAAGCCCGCGCCAAGACCGATGGAGGCCGTGGCATAGAGGATGCCGCCAAAACCAAGCGCCAGCGGTGCCATGCCGAGCGGCACGAGCGCCAGCGAATACAACAAAATCTGCGTGCGCGTGGCGTCGGGACCAGAGACCACCGGCAACATGGGCACGCCTGCGCGGGCATAATCGTCGTTGCGTACAAGTGCCAGCGCCCAGAAATGCGGCGGCGTCCACATGAAGATGATGGCAACCAGCACCAGCGGTTCAACGGCCAGGCTGCCGGTGACGGAGGCCCAGCCGATCGCAGGCGGCAACGCGCCTGCAAGTCCGCCGATAACAATGTTCTGCGAGGTCGCCCGCTTGAGCCACATTGTATAGACGACGACATAAAACACGATGGTGAAGGCCAGCAGCGCTGCGGGCAGGTAGCCCACGAGCGCCGCCATAACGAACACGGACGCGGCCGACAACAGGCCACCGAAGGCTGCCGCAGAATTTGCGGAGACAACGCCCTTGGGTATCGGCCGCTTGGCCGTGCGATCCATCACGGCGTCAATGTCGGCATCCCACCACATGTTGAGAGCACCTGACGCGCCTGCGCCAATGGCGATGCACAACAGTGCCGTGAATGCTGTCAACCAATGCAAATCACCGGGCGCAATCACCATGCCCACAAGGCCGGTGAACACCACAAGCGACATCACGCGCGGTTTCAGCAGCGCGAAATAATCTGTGATGTCGGCTTCAAGATATGTGCCGGGCGCAGAAACGGAGGCCCCGCTGGGGCCTCCGTTCTTTGGCACGCCTGTCGGCGTATATGTGATGTCGCTCATATCAGCGGGTCATCCGATCAATAGGCCAGCGCTACTTGACGCGCGGCAGTGTTGAGAACTGGTGGAACGGCGGTGGTGAGGACAATGTCCACTCCAGTGTTGTGGCACCCTCGCCCCAGTAGTTGTCGCCGACTTTGCGCTTCTTCATGAAGGCTTCTGCAACGCCCCACAGGAAGATGAGAACGGCAAAAGCAGACATGTAGGAGCCCATGGACGACACGTAGTTCCAGCCGGCATAGGCATCCGGGTAGTCCGCATAGCGGCGCGGCATACCGGCAAGACCCAGGAAGTGCTGCGGGAAGAACAGCAGGTTCACGCCGATGAACGTCACCCAGAAGTGCAGCTTGCCGATGAACTCGGAGTACTGATAGCCGAACATCTTGCCGAACCAGTAGTACCAGCCTGCAAAGATGGCGAACACGGCACCCAGCGACAGCACGTAATGGAAGTGCGCCACCACATAGTATGTGTCGTGCAGAGAGCGATCGACGCCCGCATTGGCCAGCACTACGCCCGTGACACCGCCAACGGTGAACAGGAAGATGAAGCCGATGGCCCACAGCATGGGTGTTTTGAACTCGATGGAGCCACCCCACATGGTGGCAATCCACGAGAAGATTTTGACGCCCGTGGGCACCGCAATCACCATGGTGGCAAACACGAAGTAGGCCTGCGTATCAACGTCCAGACCCACCGTGTACATGTGGTGTGCCCACACAATGAAGCCCACCGCGCCAATGGCGACCATGGCGTAGGCCATGCCGAGATAGCCGAACACCGGCTTTTTGGAGAAGGTGGAAATGATGTGCGAGATCATGCCAAAGCCCGGCAGGATGAGGATGTACACCTCCGGGTGACCGAAGAACCAGAACAGATGCTGGAACAGGATCGGGTCACCGCCGCCGGCAGGATCAAAGAACGTTGTGCCGAAGTTACGGTCGGTCAGCAGCATGGTGATGGCGCCGGCCAGAACAGGCAGCGACAGCAGCAGCAGGAACGCTGTGACCAGCACCGACCACACGAACAGCGGCATCTTGTGCAGGGTCATGCCCGGTGCCCGCATGTTGAAAATGGTGGTAATGAAGTTGACGGCACCCAAGATCGACGAGGCGCCGGCGAGATGGAGCGCGAAGATCACCAAATCGACCGATGCACTGGGATGGCCCGTGGTCGACAACGGCGCATAAACCGTCCACCCGGTGCCTGGCCCCTCGCCCACGAACAGCGACGCGACGATCAAGATACCGGCCGGGATCAACAGCCAGAACGAAATGTTGTTGAGCCGTGGGAATGCCATGTCCGGCGCGCCGATCATCAACGGCACGAACCAGTTGCCGAACCCGCCGATAAAGGCAGGCATGATCATGAAGAACACCATGATCAACCCATGCGCCGAAACCACCGCGTTGAAGAACTGATAGTCGGTGCCAAAAATTTGCATCCCCGGCGCGGCCAGTTCCATCCGCATCAGCAGCGACAGGATGCCCCCGACGACGCCAAAGAAAATGGCGTAGATCAAGTACATCGTGCCGATGTCTTTATGGTTGGTCGAATAGGCCCAACGGCGCCAGCCTCGCGGCGTGTGGTCATCGTGGGCAGCGGCGGATCCGTAACTCATAACTCGACCTCTTCGTGCGTGTTGTCGCGGGGTGCGCGGACGATGTTAGTTGGTGTTTGCTTTGCCGCTCGCGGCGATTTCTTCGTAGTACGTCGCGATCTGGCGGGCTTTCTCCGCCCGGGCCGCGACCGCATCGGTCGGCGCGCCGGGCTTGCCGTCGTAGGCGAACTTCTCCTTGGCGTCCTCGACCCAGCGGGCATAATCCTCTTTGCTAACTACCCGGACCGTGATCGGCATGAAGCCGTGGCCGCTCCCGCAGAGCTCCGAACACTGGCCGTAATAAACGCCTTCTTGTTCGATCCGCACCCAGGTTTCGTTGATGCGGCCGGGAACGGCATCGAGCTTAAGCCCGAGGTTGGGCATCGCGAAGGCGTGAATCACGTCGGTCGCCGTCGTCAGTATCCGGATGTTGGTATCGACCGGCAGGACCACGTCGTTGTCGGTGGACAACAGACGAACTTGTCCTTCTTGAATGTCCTCATCGGGAACCATGACTGCATCGAAGGTCAGGTTGTCGTGATCGGGATATTCGTAACTCCAGAACCATTGATTGCCGATCGCCTTGACCGTCAGTTCGGCCTCGGCCGTGCGGTCGACGAAATAGAGCAGCCGGAACGACGGCACCGCGACGACCACCAGAATGACGATCGGGACGACCGTCCACAGCACCTCAAGCACCGTGTTGTGCGTATTCTGGCTGGGGTTCGGGTTTCGCGACGCCCGGAACCGGATCATGATGTAGGCCATCAACGCCATCACGATGATCGTGATGGCCGTAATGATCACCAGCAGGAAATTGTGGAAGCTGTTGATCCGGTCCATCGTCGGCGAGGCCGCTTCGCGCAGACCCATTTCCCATGGATGAGAAGAACCGACAAAACCTTGCGCGTCGGCATATCCCGCCAGCGCCGTGACCGAGGCGAACACTGCGATCGCCATCAAAAAGATGCGTGAATTCCACATGCCGATAGACCCGTTTCCTGGTCGTTCCCAAAAAGGCGCGCCCGCACGCCCTGCGGCGCCGACTCGCACGCGAAAGTATTACTAATCCCACGGTCCCGGCGCCAGCACCGCCGGGAGGGACCAATCGCCGCAGCCTTGGCGTGGGCACCGCGCTTCACCGCCCCGTCCGGCGCGGCACTGCCTATTGCATTGAAATATATGGATTTTGTCTAAAAACGCCGGGGCAATCCGGCGGTGCAGCCCCCCCCGGTGCTGCTTCCGCGTCATTATGTCGCGGGGATTGGCCCCGGCGGTTCGCACCCGGCCTCGGGA